>CAINGK010000132.1 GCA_903848465.1 uncultured Verrucomicrobiota bacterium | reverse complement strand
TCCCTCCTGCGCCTCGTCTCCGCCCTGCTCTGCGAGCAAAGCGATGAGTGGAGCACCGGCAAAATTTACCTCAACATGAACTCCGCTGAACCATCCCAAACCTGATCGCCACTTTTACAGAATAAAATTTGCGCCGCCACCCGCGTGAACTCGCCAAACAGAACGCCGAGCAACTGCGCGGCCACACGCGCATCAGCATCGGCTGCGGCACGCTCGACAGCCTGCTGCCGGTCAATCAGGACCTGGACAAGGTGCTCACTGGCTTGAACATCGAACACCACTATGAAACCGTGCCCGATGTGCCGCACAACGCCGCGCTCTACTACCGGAAGCTCGGCGCACGCATGTTTGAGTTCCACCAGCAAGCACTTGCGGGTCTGAAGCCCTGACCGGTGCATGAACGGGGCTTGTGGTGCATGCCATACGCATGGAAGCTCCGCCATGAAATCCCTCCCTCGTCTCTTCGTTCTGCTGCTCGCCTCGGGCCTAGCAGCCTGCCACAAACAAAGCACTCCTTTGCAGGCGGACATGGATGCAGCAACTCGTCAAAAGGCCATTGAAGTCCGCGAGAACGCCGACAAAGAAACTGCGGCGATCAATGAGGGCGGCGCTAGAAAAGCCGCTGCTGAAGATCCTGCGCCCACACCCGCAACTGCGCCGCCGAAATAAAGCCGGCACCTGAGCTGCTTCATCCAAGATAGGATATATGCCGATTGACAGTGCCGCTGCTCTGCGGGCAGACTGGGTAACTATGAATGAATCCGCCTGTTCGATTTCGTCTGTCTTTCAACGTTGCTGGCAAGGAGTCTTGAGTGCGGGTGTGCTGATGCTGCTGCTGACATCCTGCGCAGTTCCCGCCGGCGGCGGCGGACTTTCCGGCACCACGCCCAATGTGCAGGGAGTCTATCAGGGCTCCTACACCTATGGCAGCGCCTACCAGAAGCTAGCCGGGCAAACGGTCACCTTTGAGATCTCCGTGCAGCAGGCACCTGGTTCCAGCAAGATCAAAGGGGTCATCAAGGAAACCTACACTGGATTTGGCACGCTGAAGGATGGCTTTGTTTGGGCAGACATCCAAGGTAGCTGTGAGGGTGAGAACGGCTTCATCCACCTGCAGTTCACCAAAACCTACCGTCGCTTCAAACAACCTCCCGTGTCCTATCGGGGCTCGCTGCCGCCGGGTTCCACCCTGCTCGCGGGCACCTGGTACTTTCCCAGCAAGCCGAGTGAAAGCGGCATGTTTCAAATCAATAACCTCCATGTGCAATGAACTCCTCCGTTCCCGCCCTCGTCGTGCTCGCGGCCCTTGGCCTGACGAGTTCCATCTTGCGTGCGCAAACAGCCGCTGCGCCGCCGCCTGACATCCTGGTAAGCGGCTTTGAAGCCTTCGGTGGGCGCACCGAAAACGCCTCCTGGATACTGGCGCAAGAAATCGCCAAGGCCTTCCCGCAAGAAGTGCGCAGCTTGCAGGTGCCCGTGGTCTGGGGCGCGCCGCTGACCACCATCAACAACGTCAAGCCGCTGCCGCAGGTGTGGATCGCCTTCGGTGAAGGCACGGCGGAGTTTCAGATCGAAACCATCGCCCACAACCTGCGTGGCCGGTATCCAGACAACCACGGTACCAAACCTGCCACGCCGGATGTGGTGAACGCAGCCGAGCCGGAACTGCACCAGACGGCGAAAGTGGAGGGGCTGGCTGAAGCGCTGACGCAGGCGGGATTTCCCACGCACGTCTCCCAGAATGCCGGGCGCTACCTGTGCGAGGAGATGCTCTACTCCCTGCTGCATGCGCAGAAGCAGCACCCTGAGGCGCTGCGGCTGGTGCTCTTCATCCACGTTCCCCCCCTGGCGCAAACCGTCAAATTAGCCCCGTCTAAAGCCGGTGCTCCTGCCACGAAGCAGAAGGTAGATGCCGCCTGGCTTCAGGCCTTTGGCAAGCAGCTCTTTGCCTCCATGCGCCAGCTCGGCCTGCTGGCTTCGGTACCGGCTCGCTGATTTCTGCTGCCGTATTCTTCAACTTCGGCGCTCGATGCGGCGCTGGGCAAGTCGCTGTCGTTTTTTTCCATCGAGATCATGCCCGCGAACCATCAAACCAGCAGCCCCAGCGCTGCGTAGTTTGTGGTATCAAATACCGCGAGGAGTGGAGGCTCTGGGAGAGCAGGTGGTTGCGGCTTAACGATGATGCCCGCCACCACCATGGCCCCCCATGTGGCCACCGCCGCCGCCATGACTCACATGCCCGCCACCACCGTGACTGACGTGCCCGCCACCTCCATGGCTCATGTGACCGCCGCCATGAAACACCGGGCCGCCAACATGGCCCACATGGCCACCAAAGCTGGGATGCGGTTGCACATAACGGGGATTCACAATCGTGGGCCGCACATAGCCGGGACGGTAGTTATAGTTGCGGTAGCCGTAGTTGCCGTAACCATAGTTGCGATAGTTGCGGTTGTAGCCGTAGTAGGGACGCGAATAGCCATAGTTGACGGACTGCGTCACCCACTGGTAGATGGGATAGCCCATGGCGTCATAACCGACGATTTGATAGACGGCATAAACCGGTATGCCATTGGTCAGGTAATTGACAATGCGGCGTTCACCGGGATATGGCTGCATGGCCACATTGGTCACGAAGGGCGGGGGAGCCGCGCTAGCAGGTACTGCGATGCTGTACACACTGGCCGCGGCGAGGAGGCTGAGAAGTGTTTTCATAGGGGTTGGTGGAGTGTTGATCCACTGTTTTAAACGTTGCCTTGCTGCTTTTATTCAGCGGCACCTTGCCGTGTGAATGACTTCCCATAAAGCCACTCAACCCGGTGCGATCACTTGGAGTCGGGCGACTTTGTTTTCTCAGATGTCTTCTCGATGTTGCGCAGCGATTCGGCGCTGAGCGATTCGGCGATCACCTTGCCATCCTTCACCACTTCAATGATGTAACCGTGGTAGCGACGTCCCGTTTCGGGCTCATAGCGGGAGGATCTCCGGCCGGTTCTCACGGAGTGGCCCAGGGTCCACTTGAAGGTGACCTTGGGCGTCGTGAGGTCGGCAAACTGACCACTGCCGTTCACCGTCAATTTTTCCTCCCCCTTTTTTTCAATCACGATGGGGTGGTGGCGCTGACCCACTTCCTCGGCAAACAGCTTCCAACGCAATGTCGCACCTTCCAGACTGTCGGCCGAACCATTGGTGACACGAACCTCCAGCCACTTGTGGTGCTGCTGATGAGGATCATGATCTTCGCTCTCCGTTTTAAGTTTCACGTTGAGTGTGATGAAATCAGCTCCTGAGAGCGTGGTACCAACCGTCAGCAGCACCAACAGTACACGGGTGAAAAAAGAGCATGTAGTTTTCATAGTATTAGGGGAACCTCTTTCCCTGTGAACGAAGCCGCCGCCTTCATCCTTCAAAAAGATGAGGCAACCGACATGCGTTTGATTCTGCTTTCCGCCTGTTCCGTGTATTCCGTAAGCCGCCATCTCCGGTTCTAGGTCCAACTCATGCCGCCGCTCGACTGGTTCAGACAACGGCGTGCAGCTCCTTGCCATCGACAAAGCGTACGCGCTGCGCATGCTCCAATCCACATGGCCGCCCGTGGAAAATCCATCGCCTTCGCCCGCATTCGTGCGGAGGTCATCCGCTTGGTTGCCTTGATCCCAGCGGGCCGATTCACCACCTATGGCAGCATCGCCATTCACATGAACGTGATCGCACGGCATGTGGCCACGGTGCTCAGTCATCTGACACCGGAAGAATCCTCCGCGCTGCCCTGGCACCGGGTGGTCTCCGCGAATGCCCGCCTCAGCCCCAACATGGAGCCCACGCTGTCACGCAAACAGCGCCGCCTGCTCAAAGCTGAAGGCCTGCGCATCGACAAAGACGGCTACATCCAGGAGGCCGATGCGCACTTCCATAACATGGGCGTGCGGCGGGACATCCGCTGGAGCGAGGGGTGACGCCCGCACCGAGCACCCTGCTCAGTACCCACTTTACGGCGATGCCACCATCTGCGGCGTGCCGGGCACCAAGGGCTGCTGCTGCGCATGCTTCGAACTCAGCTCCTTGAGGATGTTTTCGATCTTCTGTAGCTTGTAGGTCACTAGCGCGGGCTGCCAGCCGGGCTGGCTTTGCATGATCTTTTGGATGAGCGTCTTGGCCGATTTCAGCTTGCCAACCGCCGTCTCCCGCTTGCCCGCTTCCACGGCTTTCAAGCCGTCTTGGTAAAGCGCTGACGCTCGCGAGTAACTGTCACTGGGATCTGGCAGTCGCTCCGCGGCAGGAGCCCCTGCGGCGAGCACCAGCAGGGCTGCAATAACAAGGGCTGGAAAGTAGGTGGCGCTTTTCATGACAAGAGTGTGCGTGATTTTTGTGATTAATTTGTCACCATCATCCCAAAATTCGGCCCGATTGTCAGTACAATTTCGTGATGGCGCGCTGCTGCCACGAGGCCGCGAATGACCCCTAGGCACGGGCAGCGTGGGCGTACCCCTTTGTTCCGTTTCCCAGCGCAAACAGCCTCTGCGCTTGCCTTCCGGTGCGCGTTCCGCTTTCATTCGGCAAACGCCACTGGCCATGCACCCACCTTCCTTTCTCTTACTCCGGCTGGCTGCTTTGGCCGCTGCACTGCTGCTGCACCCCGCTGGTGCCCTAGCTGCGGATGCCAACACCCTCACGCCGCAGGAGCAGGCCGCTGGCTGGAAGCTGCTGTTTGATGGTCGCAGTACCGCTGGCTGGCACACCTATGGAAAGAAGCATGTCAGTGCCGGATCGTGGAAGATCAAGGACGGCTGCCTCGTCCTGCCCCAGGGCAATGGCCGCCCGAATGGTACCGGCGGCGATCTGGTGACCAACACCCTGTTTACCAACTTCGAGTTTCAGTTCGAGTGGCGCGTCGGCCCCGTGGGCAACAGCGGCGTGGAATACCTCTTCACCGAAGGCGAGAAGCGCACGGCTACGTTTTATCCTGGCGACACCGGCGACAGTCCGATGGGCTTCGAATACCAGGTGCTCGATGACGCCCCAAATGCCAGCAACGCGGCGAACCGGCTCGCCGCCTCCATCTACTCGCTCGTCACCGCCACGGGCAAAACGCTGCGCCCCGTGGGTGAGTTCAATCAGGGGCGCATCGTGGTGGATGGCAATCACGTCGAGCACTGGCTCAATGACCGCAAGGTGGCCGAGTGCGAGCTGGGCAGCCCGGAGCTGCAGCGCATCATCGCCAGCAGCAAGTACCAGTACTACCCCGGCGTGGGCGTGAAACGCGCCACCGCCATCGCCTTGCAGGATCACGGGGCCGAAGTGGCCTACCGCAACCTCAAGCTCCGCGAGCTGCGTCCCACCACTACCAGCGCTCCGACCGCCGCAGCGCCACCCACGCCTGCGGCAACACCATCAGCGCCCATGACCGCCCGCAACATTCCCATGCGAGCCGCCGACTGGTCCGTCTGGTGCTGGTCCAAAGCCGACAACCGCTGGGTCGAGCACCCGCTGGACAAAATGACCGTGCAGATCCAGGACGGCGTGCTCAGCGCCCGCAACACGACGAACAGCAACTGGCCCCGCGCCATCCTCCTCTATCGCGGCACCCTGCTCGACGGCGACTTCATCATCTCCGCCGACTACCGCGGCCAACTCGAATCCTTCGACCTCCAGTCCGCGGACGGTGGCAACCAGCGCCTCTCCTGCCTGAACCCACCCCAGGACAACCAATGGCACTCCGCCCTCATCAGCCGCCAGCAAGGCCAATACACCGCCCGCATCGAAGAAGCCTCCGTCCAAGTACAGGACAATAAAGCACCCGCTGGTATGAAGGGCTATTTTTGTTTCAAGCTCCGGCCCGGGGAGGCGGTGGAGGTGCGGGGGCTGGTGGTGCAGGCGGGGAGGTAGGAACTCGAATACTCATGTGGACCCGCAGAGATTCGGAGAACCAAGGCCACAGTTTGAGTTGGAGGAGTTGATGACAATGCCGATGCCTATATCCATTTTGTCGGCCTCATCGGCCCCGTCGATGTGGTCATGATTCAAGTGTGGTTGCCTTCTCTCTGCGGGGCCAGTAGAGCACTGCGAACGCTGCCAGAAAGAACGCTGGCAGAGAGACAAAGGAGTGAAGGCGTGTAGCGGTGACTGTGTCTCCAAGAGAGTTGGTGTATGTGTAGGACTCCCGCATCCCGAGGGATTGCCCAAAAATGAGGACTACGATGGATGCAATGAGAACGGACATGGCTAGCGTCCTGCCGGAATACCACATCCTCGCAAAACAAGGTATCCTCCGAGTCAATCCAAGAACAAGGACCACGGGAAGTGAAATCGCCAATACGATGGTGGCCACAAAAGGTGCGCCGATCCAAGACATGATGCCGTCATAGTCATCAAACAGCTTCATGAAGAAGAAAGTGCCCCACAGCAACATCGAGGTAAGTAGGTAGCGTGGCTTCTGGATCACAGTGGCAACGAACTTATCTAGACCATGACTTGAATCAATCACTGCGATTGTTGCTGTTAATTGGGCGAACGCTTCGTGCCTTTCATTCCAGTCTATATGCTACAGGTAGCGCCGACAAACTGCAGACGCACAATAGACTCGCACTTCCGTTTACCTCCTGCTTCAGGCGCGTGATTGGACAGGGTTGCCCGGTTTTTGCCCCAGCTCGGTGCGGCATTAGCCGCTGGGCTGTAAAGCGCCAGCCCATGGTTTCCTTGGTCGGTAATTCTGCTCGCAGAAAGCCCTGGTATCCTTGATTCTTCCACCGGCTCTGCGATCACGCCGCTGGAGTCTTTCCATGCCGATGCTCTACACTCCTCCATTCACGCTGACCTCGAAGATGCTGCACTTCGTGGCGGAGATCAGTGCGGAGATGGGCAGGCAGAGTCTGCGCAGGGAGTCGCCGCTGGCACCCACGCTGCGCCGGGGCAACCGGCTGAAGAGCATCCAGGCGTCCTTGGCCATCGAGAACAACAGCCTGAGCCTGGAGCAGGTGACGGCAGTGATCGCTGGCAAACGGGTGCTGGGGCCACCGCAAGAGATCCATGAGGTGCGCAATGCCTTTGCCGCCTATGAAGCGATGGAGGGCTGGAAGCCCTGGACGGAGAAGCATTTCCTCGCGGCGCATCAGCTCCTGATGCAGGGCCTGATGGACTCCGCAGGACGTTACCGCAGGGGCGGTGTCGGCATCGCCCAAGGGACGCAGATTGTCCACATGGCCCCGCCTGCGGCGCGGGTGCCCGGCTTGATGAAGGACCTGCTGGGCTGGCTCAAACGGACCGATGCGCATCCCCTGATCTCAAGCTGCGTCTTTCATTACGAGCTGGAATTCATCCACCCCTTTGCCGATGGCAATGGCCGCATGGGGCGGCTATGGCAGACGCTCATCCTGAGCCAGTGGAACCCGCTGCTCGCCTACCTGCCGGTGGAGACGGTGATCCGCGAACGGCAGGCCGAGTACTACCAGGCGCTGGCGGCGTCTGACAAGCAGGGGAACTCCACGCTCTTCATCGAATTCCTCCTCTCCGCCTTGCTACAAGCCCTGCGTGAGGCCAGTGCGACCGACCAAGTCAGCGATCAAGTCACCGACCAAGTCAAGGCCCTGCTGAAGTGCCTGGGAACGCAGCCTACCAGCGCGCTGGAACTCATGAAAAAGCTGGGCCTCTCCCACCGCCCCACGTTCCGCCAAAACTACCTCCAGCCCGCGCTCGACGCCGGCGTGATCGAGCGCACGCTGCCCGACAAGCCTAACAGTCGGCTGCAGAAGTACCGGCGCACTGGGGCCTGAAAGAGTCCAGGCAATACTCATGGAGGTCTTTCTCCCACGCAGTGCTTACGCCTTCACGCCGCCGCTGTCGTCGGCTGCGGGTGGCGCTTGAGCGCGTCGTATTCCTTGCCCTTGGCGAGGATGGCTGCTTCGAGATCATACTGCGATTGCAAGCCGATCCAGAACTGCGGATGCGGACCCAGCACACGCGCCAGGCGGATGGCGGTATCCGCCGTGATGGCGCGCCGCTCCTTGAGCAGCTCTGTGATGCGGCTCGTTGGGAGGCCGGTGGCGGCGGCGAGCTGCACCTGCGTCATGGCGAGCGGTTCCAGGAAGTGCCTGCGCAGGATGCGGCCTGGATGCGGATTGGGCAGACACGCCGGGGTGGCAATGGACTTCAAGGCAGGTTTCGGTTTGGCGTTGGTTTTCGTGCTCATGACAGGGTGTGTTCAATGATAATCTTCGATGTGGACGACGGTGGCCGTACTGGTTTCCTCGTTCCATAGAAAGGTCACGCGCCAGCCTTTGCAGATGCGCAGGCTCCATGTGCCTTGGCGGTCGCCGCCGAGCTTGTGTGCGTGCAGATGCGGCAGGCTCTGCCAGTCATGAAGGGATTTGATTTCATTCAGGATGCGCAGCACGTCGCGGCGTCTTCCTGCATGTCCCTCGGCAGCTTCTTCGCGTATTCACCTTTCCAGATGAGCGCCGCGTTTTTGTCTGCGAAGGATTCGATCATGGAAGGATAGTACGCCAAACGTAATCAGAAGCAGGCACCAAATTACGTTTGGCGTAATTTTATTCAACCACAAATAAGCTCTGGGGCTTGGCACTGCAAACGGCCACTCATCCGCAAGAAAACCATGCTCATGCTCTATGTTCGCACTCACGTAGATTAGGCTTGGTGGCTCAGCAACTCCCGCAAGGTCCCCATCATGGGATGCTCCTTGGTGCTCGGAAACCGCGCGGGCGGAATGAAGGTGACGGAGGAACCGATGGGCGTCGGCGCGGAGAGGTCGAGGGTGATCGTCTCGGGGTTCAGGCCGAGTCTGCCCCGGATGCCGGTGATGGAGGAGACGGGGATGGAAACCTCCTGGCCGTGGCGGCGGACGCGCAGGACGCCGTTTTGATAGACCACCGAGTCGGCAGCAGGAGATACCAGTGTCTGGTAGATCAGATAATACACCCCTCCGACCAGGAGCAGGATGGCGGCGGCAATGGCGATGACCTGGAGCGGTGCGGGCCGTGGAATGAGCAGGCTGAGAAAGACCCCGCCAAGGATGGCGATCATGAACGCGGGAACGACCCGCCGCTGCATCACTGTCTGGAAGGAAGAGTGCAATGGGGTCATGGCGGCTGATGTCATTGAAGCACGCTTGGAGGAGGAGTGAAATGGGGAAAGTGATCCGCGCAGTACTGACGACCGCAGCGAGTCAAAAGCGGAAAGGGCCGTGGCAGCCGAACCAAGACGCCAGCGAAGGAGAAACACTCACATTCTCCACATTCTCAACGGGGGGTGTACCCGCAGGCGCACCTGACTGGTATGCCACGAGGAGAAACACTCACATTCTCCACATTCTCAACGGGGGTGTACCCACATGCGCCCGCCTTCGCCCCAGGCCGGTAAGCCAACGGCTTGGGCTACGCCGCCCATCAGGAAGAATCGCCAAACTCACCGGGGGTTTAACCCGCCAAGATGATCAGCCACTTACCACGGACAAAGCCTCGGGCGCTGAAATCGGAATGCGCCAGCGAAAGCAATCCGGGTAGCCGCCCGATTGGGAGCAAATCACATCGCCCTCGATCTTAACCTCGGTGAACGATTCTGAGGCTGAAAGGTGAAGAAGCCAAAGCAACTGGCCCGTGGAGTGGACAACAACGGCCACAAATCCCTCAGCCTCGCCGACATGGACGCTCAAAGTGCGTGTGCTCATCGATGACGAAAATTCGTCCGTCTGCGCACAGCACATGTCCTGGCCTCCATGGGTGTTGAATCATTCCCATAGGTCGTTGGTGGCTAACAGCTTATCGTCACATTGAAGGCGGAGCAGATTGCTTGAGCGTGTGTGCACGCAGTTTAGATTTCGGAGTTCTGCCATCGCATTTGCCGGAGTTACACTGGTAGCAGGCAGGTTGAATGTTGCTGATGTCGTCCGTGCCGCCGCAGGCAAGGGGAATGATGTGATCTCTTGTCCAAACGTAGCGATACCTCCTGTCAGGGCGGGGGGGAATATTGCTCCAAGGTCTCTCGCAAATCGGGCAGGCATCAAATAATGAAAGCTTGGCGAGCCATTCGTTTCGAGTATGGCGATGTCCAGTGGCTGACTTACGAGCGGAATAGGCTGCTGCTCGGAGTCGACGGCAGGCGCGACAATAGCGACTAACGCGGCCTGTAGTTGCCGAAGTCCAGAGTCCGAAGTCGTTGGAACCACACTTAGCGCAAGATGGCATGGGCTTTCATTCTCAGGGTTTACTCCAGGATGGCGACCACTCTACCAGATTCAGCTGTTCGCCAACAAGCCAATCATTTCACTTGGTTAGCACCGCGTAGCAAACCACCGACGAACTTCACCGCTGTCTTCTGCATAGAATCTGCCGACAGGGGTGAACGTGGGTACACCCCCCGTTGAGAATGTTGAGATTGTGAGTGTTCCTCCCTTCAAGCGTTGCCGACGTAAACAGTTCCCGAATGGGGAAATGACCCGCGATGCGGTGCTGGCTCAATTCGTTTTGCCCCACCGCACGTGTGCATCTCGATCTGTTCAAGCGGGCCGCTGCCAGCAGGTAAAGATCGCTTCCTGGGTGCTGCCCATGGCTTCGATAAAGGCTAGGTTGTCGAAGCCAGGAAGTTTCTGGATTCGATCCAGCAGTTCGGCATCGCCTGTGGCCCCCTGGGGAATGCAGCAACCCGTGGTTTCAGGACCACGGAGCAACCAGAAGCAGTCTGGTGCAAAGGGGCCGTCGCTGGTGGTGAGCACCTGCACCTGCTGAAGTTCATCCCAGCGGACGGTCTCTACGACACCATCGGGACGGTGACAGGAGACGGCAGATTCGGTCATCTGGATGACAAAGCGGCTCTCGGGGTCGAGGCGTCCTCGCGGAGCATCCGCGGGCTGGTTCAGAACTTTGGTCAGGACTCGGTTGGCAAGATAGGTGCCGAGGATGCGAGGGGCGAAAAAGAGCGCCAAGCACACCAGCAGTGCGAGTCCGAGCAACGCGAGGAAAGACATGAGGCTTCGGTTGTCTTGTTCGTTTTGGACATGGAGATGCGCTGGCATCGAGGACGAGTAGGAGAACGAGGACGAAAGGGGAGCTTACAACCCCGCTTCCGCGATCTCCGTCTCCTTGCTGCCTCGCTTCAGCATCACCGCCAGCAGGGCGATGTCCGCCGGGTTCACGCCCTGGGCTCTCGCAGCTTGGCCGAGGGTGGCGGGGCGAAGGGCGGTGAGGCGGTGTTTGGCTTCGGTTTTGAGGCCGGGGATGGCGTGGTAGTCGAAGTCGGCGGGGATCATCTTTTCCTCCATGCGGGAGGTTTTGGCGACCATGTCTTCCTGCCGGGTGATGTAGCCGGCGTATTTGACGTCGTTTTCGACGAGGCTCCAGACCTCAGGGGTGAACTGGGAGTAGATCTCGGCGGGCAGTTGGGAGGGAATGCTTTCGGGGCGGCGCAGCCATTTTTCGAGGGTCACGCCGTCCAGGCGGACTTCCTGCAGCAGGGTGCGGGCCGTGGCGAGAGCAGTCGTTTTGGCCTCGGTATGCCGGACGCGGAAAGGGGAGGCAAGACCGATGGCGGCGGCCAGGGGGGTGAGGCGGAGGTCGCAGTTGTCCTGGCGGAGGAGGAGGCGGTACTCGGCGCGGGAGGTGAACAGGCGGTAGGGCTCGGTGGTGCCTTTGGTGACAAGGTCGTCGATCATCACGGCGAGGTAGGCCTGACTGCGCTGGAGCAGGAAAGGGGGGCGGCCCTGGGCCTTGAGTGCGGCATTGGCCCCGGCGATGAGGCCCTGTCCGGCGGCCTCCTCGTAGCCGGAGGTGCCATTGATCTGCCCGGCGAAGTAGAGGCCGGAAATGCGCTTGGTTTCCAGGGTGGGGTGGAGCTGGGTAGGGGGGCAGTAATCATACTCCACCGCGTATCCAGGGCGGACGATCTCGGCCTTTTCGAGGCCAGGGATGGACCGGATGAAGTCATACTGGACCTCGAAGGGCAGGGAGGTGGAGACGCCGTTCACATAGAATTCGCGGGTGTGGCGGCCCTCCGGTTCCAGGAAGATTTGATGTCGTTCCTTCTCCGCAAAGCGCACCACCTTGTCCTCCACGGAGGGGCAGTAGCGCGGTCCGACCCCCTCGATCCGCCCGGAATACATGGCCGACTTGTGGATGTTCGCCCGGATGATGTCGTGGGTTTGGGGGGTCGTGTAGGTGATCCAGCAGGGAATTTGTTCCACGTGGAACTTTTCGGGGGTCCAGGAGTTGAGGGTGAACTGGTTCGGACCGGTGGAGGGAAGGGGGGAGGAATGTCGAATGTCGGAGCTTCCAGAGCTGCTGATTTCGTCATTAGTCATTCTGCATTCGTCATTCCCGCCGCCGCCAGAGGTCGCCTCATCCTCGTCCTCACCCAAGACACCCGAGAGATAACTGAACTGCGGCGGCGGGCTGTCCCCGGGCTGAAGTTCGCACTTGGAGAAGTCGATGCTGCGGCTGTTGAGGCGGCAGGGGGTGCCGGTTTTGAAGCGCTGGACGTCGAAGCCGAGCTCTCGGAGGCTGTCGGACAGGGTGGAAATGCTGTCGCCCATGCGCCCACCGGCCTGGTTCTGCTGACCCACATGGAGGAGGCCGCGCATGAAAGTGCCGGAGGAAATGATGACTGTCTTGGCCCTGTAGATCATTCCGAGGCTGGTGCGGATGCCGGTGATGGCGTCGTTTTCGACCAGGATCTCGGCGGCGTTGCCCTGATGCAGGTCGAGGTTGGGCTGGTTTTCGATCAGCCATTTCATCCGAAACTGGTAGGCCTTCTTGTCGCACTGGGCACGCGGGGCCTGCACACTGGGGCCTTTGCGGGCATTGAGCATGCGGAATTGGATGCCGGTGGCGTCCGTGTTCCGGCCCATGACTCCGCCCAGGGCGTCGATCTCACGCACCACATGACCCTTGGCAAGGCCACCAATGGCCGGGTTGCAGGACATCTGGGAGATGGTGTCGAGGTTCTGGGTGAGGATGGCCGTCTGGCAACCGAGCCTGGCGGCCGCCATCGCCGCCTCCACCCCGGCATGGCCGGCTCCGCAGACAATGACGTCGTAGTGCTTGGGGAAGGTGTAGAGGCTGGTGGACATGGGGGCGACGAGGGTAGCACAGGGTGGAAATTGTTCCATGTGGAACAAAAGGGAATCGCAGGAAGCGTTTCATAAGGGGGAGATGGAGGGGAGGGAATGAGGAAGGTGGGAGTCTTGGAGTGGCGATGGGGAGACAATGAGACCGTCAGACAGGGAGATGGGAGGGAGGAAACGCGCGCTCATGGGAGCAAAAAGGGCAGGGGGGAGTTGCGCAGTTGGGAGCGATTTCCGAGGGGGGGGGCAGCGTCCGAGGGGGTTGTTGGAAAGTGGGTGGTGGTGGGGCGTTTTGTAGCTTGCCCTGAAACTGATTTCGGGAACGAGCGTGAGGAGACACTCTTGGTCTGATCGTTTGAAAGCCAGAACGGGGTCAGAGACCCCGACGCCTTGGCCTGAGGAGAGTGGCGTCTGAAAGCCAGAGGAACGTTCGGCTCTGCCGCAGAGGGGCGGAGAGGCAGAGGGAGCAGAAAAGGGATTCCATCTTTGCCACCACTGCACCTTTGCCCCTCTGCGGCAAACCGAACCGCCTCAGGCTCGGCCACAGCGGAAATGAGTTTTTGAAAAACGCAACGCAGCGGCTGTTCGAGCACCAAATCGAGCGGAGGAAAGGGCAGGGGGAAAGAGTTTGTCCCCCGACTATGCTCAGATTGATGGTAGAGCGCGGTCAGGCGCAGTGCTTTTGGAGTGCGGCTGCGCAACCTTGAAAGGGTGAAGCTGCCACTTTCTTGCGTCTCGTGGCGGGCGTGGGCTGGGTGGCTTGCGATTATCCACCAGCTCCCGCCTTCGTGCATTTCCTCGTATGCCTGCATCAGTCAGCACGTCGAAAGCGGTAGCTCCGTTCGTTCCTCACTTCGCGACCGCAGTCCATATGGAGGAGGCAACCATTCACAGACATGAGTTTGGTTCCGACTTCCGTCTGTACCGTGTGCTCCGTAGGCCGTCATCTACGGTTCAACGCTTATCCCATTTCACCTCTCAGCGCTCTCCTCTACCCCTTCACACGGGAGCCGCTTTATCGCCTCCCGCCGTGCAACACCTTGCTTGCTTCCGGCATGCATCCAGCTAGTATCGACGTCACCTCATGGCCACCGCAAAAGCCCCCTCCAACGCCCTGGCGAAACACGCCGCCGATCCCATCAATCAAAAGCTCACTGCAGCCGACAAGGTGGAGCTGTACCGCAAGATGATCCGCATCCGCTGGTTTGAGCAGGTGTCGCTCCAGCACTACCAAGCCGGTAAAATGGGCGGTTTCCTCCACCTCTACATCGGCCAGGAATCCGTGGCCGTGGGCACTGTTTCCGTGATGGGCGAAAACGACCACGTCATCACTGCCTACCGCGACCACGCTCACGCTTTGGCGGTGGGCATGGGCATGAACGAGTGCATGGCCGAGCTCTACGGTAAGGCCACCGGCTGCTCCCGTGGCAAAGGCGGCTCGATGCACTACTTCGCTCCGGACAAAAACTACTGGGGCGGTCACGGCATCGTGGCCGGTCAGACCCCGCTGGGTCTCGGCCTTGCCTACGGTCTGAAATATCGCGGCCTCAAAGGTGCCGCTCTTTGCTTCCTGGGCGATGGTGCCGTGAACCAAGGTGCCTTCCATGAATCCCTGAATCTCGCCGAGCTGTGGGATCTGCCGGTGATCTATGTGATCGAAAACAATGGCTACTCCATGGGCACCAGCCAGCAGCGCTCATCCGCCTACACCGACTTCCTCGCCAAGCGCGCCGAAGGTTACGGCATGGCCTGGGAGCAGTTCAACGGCGCAGACATCTATGAAGTGCGCACCGGAGTCAGCAAGGCCATCGAGCGGGCGCACAATCAATCGAAGCCGAGCATCATCGAAATCGCCACCTACCGCTGGGAAGGCCATTCCGTGGCGGACGCCAACAAGTTCAAGTATCGCACCAAGGAGGAAGTCGAGAAGTTCCAAAGCGAACACGACCCGATCCAAGTCTGGAAGCGCAACCTCCTCAGCGAAGGCGTCGCCACCGAAGAAGAGCTGAAGAAGATCGCTAAGGAAGCGCAAAAGGAAGCGGAAGATTCCGCCGAGTTTGCCAAGTCCAGTCCTTATCCAGAACCGGAAAGCATCTTTGAAGATGTGTACTGGGAAGTGGACAATAAGACCGAAGCGGGTCAGACCGGACGGCATTTCTTCAACGATTGAGCTGGGCACGCGAACGCCGTCCGTGCTGGAGGATAGGCCTCCCGGCCTGTCCGGTGGATCGAGGCTTCCAGCCTTAGATTCTGAACTAAGGCGAGACGCCCCAGGCCGCAGTCAGGCCTGGAGACCTAACCTCAGAGAAAACCAACTCGTTCATCGTCAATGACTTGTGACGATAATCCTGCCTCAGCGGCTACTTCGCGTCCGCCGTGGTGGTGATCGTGTCAGCTAGAGAACTCAGGATGACGGCGTGCTTGTCGTAGGTCGCCTTGGCACCTACGAGCTGAGTCACGTAGTTCAGTGCTTCACTCAAAGGTACGTTGGCGAGTGACAGGGTGAGCTTGCGCTGCGCCAGCTCCTCGCCCTTCACGATCACATTCGGCGTCACCTTGCCGTTGCTGGCATTTTTGGACAGTGCTCGCAGACCTTCGATGGCTTCGGTGAGCGTCACGTCCGCCATCTCGACCTTGGGCAGAGTGACCGAGGCGTACTGATTCTTCAGCGACTCATCCTTGGGCTGATGATGAGCGCGGATGTAGGCGAGCATGTTGGCCGTCTCCGTGTGCTTCGGGTTCGCCGCCGCCACTCGGGATAGCAGTTGGTAGGCCGTATCCATGTCGCCCTTATAATAAGCGGCGCGGCCTTGCTGAAACACGGCGTTCAGATCTTCCGCCTTGGCCGAGAAGCCTGCGGCGGACAGATAAAAGGCAGTCGTCAAAAGCGCGACCGCCGTGGAAACCTTGGACCCAATCAATGATGTTTTCATAGTGGTGGTTGAATTTGACTTAATTTGATCAAATCGCTGAAAGAATGTCAAGATCGTTGACGCACCGCGAGGCTTGATGCCATGCACATTCTGCTCCATCGGTGAAGCATGCCGCCGCCCAAAAAACCCGCCGCCAGCCAGGTGAATGTCATCATTGGCAGCGATGAAGCGCGTGTGAAGGAAGCCGCTCTCATGCTCGTGCGCAGCCTCACGCCACCCGATGCTGGGGACTTCAGCAACGACATCATCGACGGCACCGCCGACAACGCCGAACACGCTGGCACCATCTGCTCGAACATCTGCATGGCGCTGCAGACGCTGCCCTTCTTCGGTGGCACCAAAGTGGTGTGGCTAAAAAACGCCAACTTCCTCGGCGACTCCGGACCCGGCAAAGGGCAGGATGCGGTGAACGGATTCGAGCGCATCCTTGATGTCGTCGAACGTGGCCTCGGCAACGATGTGAGTTTCGTCATCAGCGCCACCGCCATCGACAAACGCCGCGGCACCTACAAGCGCATCTCGAAGATCGCCGCGTTCGAAGTCTTCGACAAGCCTGACACCTCGCGCGCGGGTTGGGAAGGGCCGGTGCTCGCCATGGCTTCGCGCAAGGCCAAGGAACTCGGCATCACCTTTGAAAGCGGTGCGCTGGAACTGCTCGTGCAGATGGCTGGCGATGACACGCGGCAGATGGAAAACGAACTCGAAAAGATCGACCTCTATCTCGGCGAGCGCCGCCGTGCCGGATTGAAGACCGTGCAAAACATGGTGTCCATGAGTCGTGCCGGTGTGCTGTGGGATCTGGGTAATGCCATCGGTAAACGCGATCTGCCGCGTGCGCTCGAGCTTCTCAGCACGCTCATGTATCAGGGGCAAAACGCCATCGGCCTGCTGCTCGCTGCTATCGTGCCACGAGTGCGCAGCCTGCTGCTCATCAAAGATCTCGGCTCACGTCACAAGCTCAACAAGTTCAACTACGCCGGCTTCTGCTCGTCGCTTGAAAGCCTGCCTTCAACGGCCACGTCACACCTGCCACGCAAAAAAGATGGCACCGGCTTCAATGCCTATCCCATGTTTCTCGCCATCCCTGAAACCGGCAATTTCTCCCTCGAAGAACTCCACGCGGGATTCAAAGCCTGCCTCGCCGCCAACTCCAAGCTCGTCACTTCATCGCTCGATCCCAAGCTCGTGCTGGAGCGTCTTCTTGTCGGCTTGCTCGCCAAACAATCCCGCTGATTCCTCATGTCCGCCTCCACCATTCTTGCCTGTCTCGCCATCGGTGTCGTCAGTGGTGCAGTCGCTGCCTTGTGCGGCGTCGGCGGTGGCGTCGTGATGGTGCCCGCGTTTGTGTGCTTGCTCAAGCTGCCGCATAAAACCGCCGTCGCGACCTCGCTCGCCATCATCATTCCCACTGCGCTGATGGCCACCACGCAGAATGCCAAGCATGGCTTCGTAGATTGGAAAGTCGCCACCATCACGGCGGTTTCCGCATCCATCTTCGCCTACTTCGGCGCGGGCTGGATGAAGACTCTGAGCAGTGAAACACTCACCCGCATCTTCGGTTTTGTCCTCTTAACCTTCGGCGCGCGCATGCTGCTGTATGGCAAGGCTTGATGCCTTACCATACCAGCGCGTCGAGGAAGAACGTGGCCACCATGGCTAGCGCCACGATCAGGCGCAGCACTAAGCCCACACCTGTGCCCAGCAGTGATCCCCACGCCGATTTCGCCGCAGGTTGCAGCCGCTTCTTGGCAAAGATCAGCTCAAAGGCCACACCGCCGATCAACGGTCCGAGCACCAAACCAAACGGGATGAAGAACATGCCCACGATGCCGCCGATAAACACCCCAGCAATGCCCCAGCGGCTCGCGCCAAACCAGCGCGCACCCATCGCACCACTGGCGAAATCAACGACATAAGACAGCACCAACCCGAGGGATAATACCACGAAGCCCCAGGTGCTCATACCCGACTCCGGGCGCAGCACGGTATGAATAATCCCCGCTGCAAAAATCAGCAGCGGCCCCGGCAAAAACGGCACCACGGAACCGATGATGCCCACGATCATCAAGCAGATCGTCAGCGTCCACACGCCCCACATCTGCCACGGCATCGTGGTGAAAAAATGCGCCGTCGAGTGCCAAGCGTTGGTGAGCCACTCAGTCATCACGCCATTGGGTTTTGGTTTCGACCGGCTGCCGCACACTTCTCGGCCAGTTCAGTCCCACACGCGGCCAGCCAAGATAGATGAGTCCCACGCAGCGGTCTTCCGCACCGATTTGCAACCACTCCGCAAACTCGCGCGTGCCCAGCAGCGGCGGTGATGACCAGTAACATCCCAGCCCGGCAGCCGTGGCAGAGAGCTGCAGATTTTGCAGCGCGCACGCCACGGCCTCAATCTCTTCCACTTCAGGAATCTTCGCACCACCACGACGTTCCATCACACAGGCGATCACCACCGGAGAAAGCAACGGGTTCTCACCCATCTTCTTCATCTTGTCCTCGCGGAATTCATTCGCCGGTGTCGTCTCACGATAAACCTGCTGCATCGTTTCCGCGAGTCGTCGCCGTGCTGCGCCTTGATGCACGATGAATTTCCACGGCTCCGTCAAACCGTGTGTCGGTGCCCACGTTGCATCTTCGAGGATCTGCGTGAGCAGCTCACGTCCCACGAGTCGCATGCCATCCATGTCCACCGGCTTGATGGAACGGCGGTGGCGGATGAGCGCGCTGAGTTGGGTATGGGTGGCGATGTCTTGCATGTGCGAAGCGACCCTTACACCATCGGCAAACGATTGCTCAAGCTTTGAAGCAGCAGGATTGTTGCTATGAATTGGAAGCCATGAACGAGCGAATCAGTTCAGCAAAACTCGACTTGTCCATTTTCTTCTCCGCTACGGCATGCAAAGCATCGTAGAGCGCATTACCCCATTCCGTTTTGGTCTCCACACCACTTTTCTCTGCTCCTGCGCTGGCAGGGCCTCGTAAAGCTCAATCACTTCAGTCGCACTCATGACAACATACAACCCCACGATTCATACGCTCACGCCATTCGGCACCGAGCCGGTATGCGTCCGGCGAAAGATTATCGTTTCTGGTTCTGCCAAAGAGTTTCATCCACGATCCTTTCGGCTTCGGAACATAGCTCAGCTTCGGCTGCGTGGCAGCAGCAGCGTCGTTTGTCACGAGTTCGGTGCGGCTTTTCATGACGTTAAAATGCACTACAGAAGGGCTTGTGGCAATCACGAAGCTGCCGTCACACAATCAGCACCAACTTACCCAACAGCAGATCATCCGGAGCTTCAAGCGCTTTGCCGTGGACTTCCCGTCTGACTCCGCTTCCTTTCGCCGCGCATGAAACCTGCCTCGCTTCGCCTGTTCTTTCTCCTGCTCGTCATCGTGGCGGGAGTGTTCGGTGTGTCGCGGCTGGATTTCGATGTCGATCCGCTCAGCCTGTTGCCGCAGGAGCTACCGGGACTGCAGGGCACACGATTGCTGCGCGAGCAGAAACGCAATTTGCTGCTCATCGCGGTGCAAGCGGACGATCCGGCGCTTGTCGAAGTCACCGCCGATGCCCTGGCCGAATACCTCGCCGCCAAACCGGAGCTGTGTGCCAGCGTGCGCAGCAAATCGTTGCTGCAATCCGATCCCGCGATCATTGCTGAAGTCGTCGCCTATCTCTGGCTCAATGCGCCGCCACAGGAAGTCGCAAAGCTCATCGCCACGCTCGAACCTGCATCCATCGCGGCCCTGCTCGCCAAGTCCAAGGAGGCGGCCGCTTCTTCGCTCGATCTGCAAAATGCTACGCTCAGCGGTTACGATCCACTCGGCCTCGCACGCGGAGCCTTGTCCCTCATGAGCAACGGCAGCGACATGAGCAGCCTCATGGGGGATGAATTCAGCAGTGCCGATGGCACGCTGCGCCTGCTGTTTGTCACACCACCGGGGAAGGCGCTGGCCGATTACCGCGCGGCCAATGCCTGGCTCACGCAGATCAAAGCAGTGGTGCGCGAACAGTGGCTGCCGCAGCAAAAGGAACTCTCAGGTGTGAAGATCGGCTTCACAGGCGATCCCGCCTTTCAGGCGGAAATCGCCACGGGCATGGAAGGAGACATGAAACAGTCCATCGGTGCCGTCACCTTCATTGTGGGCTTCCTGTTCTGGCTGCTGCACCGCAGTGTGAAGCCGCTGCTCTGGCTGCTGCTCGCCATTCTCTGCGCCAACCTGCTCACGCTCGGCACTGCGGGGGTGATCTATGGCTCTCTCAATGTGATGTCGATGGGCTTCGCCGCGATCCTCACCGGTTTGATCGAAGACTTTGGCGTCGTCGGTCTGCACGTGGCGCGCGAGCATCCGGGCGAAGGTTTTCGCCGCATCTGTCGGCGGGCGCTGCCCAGTGTCACGTGGTCCGCTGTCAGCATCGCCGGCATCTTTGCCATGTTGGGACTCAGCCAGCTTCCTGGAGTCGCGCAACTCGGAGTGTTATCCGCGCTCGGTGTGATGATCGGCGCAGCGGTTATGATCTTTGGCTTTCTGCCGTTGGGCATGACCACGGGCAAACTCGAAGAGCATCATGGCACCACGCGCCTAGCCATGCGGATGCAGGGCATCATGGTGTGGCTGGTGATGATCGCGTTGATCGCCGCCATGGCCGTGATTGGCTGGAAGGGTCTGCCAAAGATGGACTTCGGCTCTGCGGTGCTACGTCCAGACAGGAGCGAGGCCTTCGATGTCTTCGATGACATCGAGCAACGCATGCTAAACACCAGCGCTGAGCCAGGCCGCAATGTCCCGCTGGTCTTCGCAGCGCAGGATGCCACCGCTCTGCGCCAGAGCATCATCGCTACGCAAAAGATCCTGAAGAGTGCCGAAGTCGAAGCCCAACTGCTACCGCTAGCGCTGGTACCCGATGCAGAAGCCCAGCAGGCAAATCTCGCCGCCTTGCAATCTCTTACCGCTCGTGAAGACACACTCAAACAAGCCGTCGATGCCGCCGGATTCACGGATGCCGCCTACGCCCTGACACAGAATGTCTTCAAGCAATGGAGGGAGTGGGCCGCCGCTAAAACAACGCTGCCGCTCTGGCCCAAACCCATCGTCCTCGAAAATCTCGGCGGCATTGTTTCACAGCATGTCAAACACGGTTTGATGGCCATCGGCTCCGTCCGTCTCGCTTCAGGACGCACTTTGGAAAACGCGCCGGTGCTGCATGAATTGGAAAAGATTCCCGGCGCGCATCCCGCTGGCTGGGCCTTTCTGCGCACGTCTTTGGAACCTTTGCTCAAGCAGGAAATCCTGCGCGTCTGTGTGCCTACCGTCATCATCGCCTGCATCCTGTTTCTCCTGGTGTTTCACGGTTGGCGAGAGCGTCTGTTCGCCTTCTTCACTCTCGCGGCCAGCGGCTGGATTCTCCTCGGAGGCATGTCAGCCTGGGGCCTTACCTGGAACCTCATGAGCGTGGGTGCCGTGCCTCTCTGCTTGGGCCTGGGTCTCGATTTCACCATCCATGTGATGCACTCCCTGCGTGAACCCGGCATGACCCGTGAGCGTGTGGCATCCTTGGGGCGTTCGCTTGCCTACTGCGGTCTCAGCACCGGCCTCGGTTTTGGCGCTCTTGCCATGGGCAGCAATCGCGGCCTCATCACCCTCGGCATGACCGCCATGATCGGCGTGCTTACTGTGCTCATCACTGCTGCCTTCGCGCTGCCGTGGATTTGGTTCAAACGGCGGAGCTGAACTTCACCATCCGTCTTTCACTGCCAGGGATATTCGTCGGGCCTGCGCTTGCGCATCCAGGGTCCAAAGGCGGCCATCCCAGAAATAGCGACAGCGATCATGACCGCCAGTAACACCGTTTCCACCCCCCAGAATCCGTTGGTGGACTTGCCGAGATCCGCAAAAAAGCCTCCGATCGCCCCAAAGAAATTGAAGACTGCGGAGAAGATGCCAATGAGCGTTTCCATGAGCCAACCATGACTGGCAACCCCCTCACGCTCAAAATCTCTGCGGTGACACTTCACTCACTGACAATTTAGTCACTGTCTTTTCGGTCACTGACAAAATGGTAACAGTCCATTTTCTGTCACACTCAAGCCCTCCCCCTTCTTCGCACCATGATTTTTCGCTGGCGCAACGGCTCCGACCGCTTACTATCACTGATTCTCAGTAGAGATGGTGGCCGTAGTTCAACGGTAGAGCCCCAGATTGTGATTCTGGTTGTTGCGGGTTCGAGTCCCGTCGGTCACCCCATTTTTTTCATGGAGTGCTGTCGGACTACCGGCTACTAGAAGCACCCATGGAATCGCTGGAACAAGTCATCGGCCACACCTTTCGCGATCCCGCGTTGCTACAGCTTGCGCTCACGCATGGCAGCGTGGGCTACGAAACCCACCGTACCCATTCGGACAACCAACGCCTCGAATTCCTCGGGGATGCTGTGCTTCAGCTCACCCTATCACATCTCCTCTATCAGCGCCTGCCTCAGGCTGACGAGGGCGTGCTGACCCAGGCACGCGCACAGCTCGTCTCCACCAAGGCACTGGCGCGTATCGCCCGCCGCATCAGCCTTGGCTCCTATCTCCACATGGGACGGGGTGAAGAGGCCAACGGTGGCAGAGACCGCGAATCCACCCTGGCAGACGCGCTGGAAGCCGTCGCAGGGGCCATTCATCTTGATTCAGGCGCCAACGCCGCCCATCAATTTGCCGAGCGGCTCTTTGCTGAAGATCTCGAAGCTCTGAGTCGCGGCCCACTGGACGCCAATCCCAAGGGACAGCTCCAGGAACTCATTCAATCGGTGGGAGTCGAACCGCCCCTCTATGAAATCGTCGGAGCCGAAGGGCCGGATCACGCGAAAAACTTCATCGCCGCCGTCTCCTGGCAAGGTACCCAACTTGGGCGTGGTACTGGCCGTAGCAAAAAAGACGCCGAAGTGGCAGCCGCACAGACCGCTCTCATCAATCCAGCCCTCCGCGAATTGCTGCGAACAACCCGTGAACAACCGAACGAACAAAACCGCAAGTCATGAGAGCAACCGTGAACAGTCCCGGTTATTCGAGTTCGCTCACATTTCCTGCCGGATCCGTTCACAGCTCGTCTGCCCGTGGAACCCCGGTATTTCCAAAGGGGAACCCACTTGTTGCGCTTGTTCGCAGTACTTACGGATATGAGTTATTTAACAACCTAGTTAACCCCAATCATAAGAGCTGGGAACAACTCACGATCTGAAGAGTTTTCGATCCCCATGGACCCCTCCCAAATCCAGGAAGTATTTGAAGCTCAAGAGGCGCACTGGGCTACTTCAGCGGCCAGAACATGGGCACCATAGCCAGGATGACGAGGAGCATCACGAGGGTCAGACCACCGCCGACTTTGATGAAGTCCGCGAAGCGGTATTTCCCGGGGCCATAAACGAGAATGCAGCTCGGCTCAAACGGCGTGAGCATGGAGGCGGAGGCGCTGAGCATGACGCCGATGGCAAAGGCGCGTTGATTCGCACCCATGGTGGCAGCGGCTTGCAGTGCCACGGGCAGCACGACGAGCGCAGCTGCGGCGTTCGACATTGGCTGAGTGAGCAGGATGGTCAGCAGGCAGAAGCCAGTGAAAACGGCAAAGACTCCCCAGGGCTGCAGCCAGCCGGTGATGAAGTCGGCGATCATGCTCGATGCGCCGGAAACTTTCATGGCTTCGCCAAAGGCCATCATGCCACCAATGAGGATCAGCAGCCGCCAGTCGATGTTGGCATAAGCATTCTCCAGTTTGATGCAACCCGTCATGACTGCCATGATGGCGACCATGACGAAGACGACGGAGTCAGGCACCCAGTCGAAGCTACTGGCGACCACGGCGAGGACAAAGGCTCCTAGCAGCCTGAGACCACGTCGGCGCGACTCTTGACTGAACTGATGCTGCGTGATGACAATCATGTCATTGCCTTCCTCGTAGGCGCGGAAGCGGTCACTGGGCCCCTGCAGCAGCAGCACATCACCTGCTTGCAGCTTTTCATCTGCCATGTGGTGCATGAGCGTGCGATCACCACGCATCAGAGCCAGAACTGACAGGCCGGTGCGCTGGCGAAAGTTGTTGTCGCGCAAGGACCGCCCCACAAAGCCGGAACGCGGGGTGAGCACGACTTCCGCGATCTGCGCATCCCGCATGTCCACGCCGGAACTGCGCAGAGTGACGTCTTCTTGGATGTCGAGGCCTTCGATCTTCTTCACCCGGATCAGGTTTTCCACCTTGCCCGCCACCAACACGACATCGCCCTCTTCAAAGTGGAAGTTGGGGCCAGCATCAAGCGTCAGGCCGGCTCGGCGGATCTTCATGACTTGAAAGTCCATGGCGGAAAAGTCCGACTCAAAGACGGCCTGGCCGATGAGCGGTGAGCCGGGAAGAACCACGACCTCCGCGAGGTAATCACGCATTGCATCTCCCGCCATGACGGCAGCGCTGTCGCGTTCTGGAACTAGGCGGCTACCAATGAAGACCATGTAGAGGATACCGGTTATCATCAGTACGATTCCAATCCCAGTGAACTCAAACATGCGCAGTGGCTGCAAACCCAGCTTGGTGATCGCACCGCTCACGGCGACGTTGGTGGAGGTACCGATCAGCGTGCAGGTGCCACCCATCAATGAGGCAAAAGCCAGCGGCATCAGCAGGCGTGAAGGCGGGATGCGTAGCTTGCGCGACAGACCCATCACCGGCCCGACAAATACAGCGGTGACGGTGGTGTTGTTCATGAAGGCGGACACGCCGCCGCCGATGGCCATCATGAAGCCCATGAGCCGCTTCGGCTGGGTGCCGAAGGTCTTCGCCAGCACCTCGCCCATCATGTCCAGCACGCCAGTCTCACGCAGCGCGGCACCAATAACAAAAATCGCCGCCAGCAAGATGATGACCCGATCCCCAAACCCGGCAAAGGCGCGGTCGGCTTTCAAAATGCCGCACATGACCAGCACGCACAGCATCGACAAGGTGACGAGATCCACGGAGATTTTCTCCGTGGCAAAGGCGATGACGGCTACGACGAGCAGTCCGATGACGATCCAAGCTTCCATTTGGTCGCACCAGTGGCGCAGGGAGATACACTGCTCAAGGAGCAAGCCGTGTAAACCGAACCTGCGTGCCGTTTTTGTGGAAGCAATCCGTCCTGAGCTGCGTTAATTCGCGCCCACCGCCATGCGTTCCATCACCCTCACTTTCCTTGCTGCCCTTGCGTTCAGTTGCGAGGCTTATGCCGCACCTCGTGCGGAGCACGTCTTTATCATCAGCATCGACGGTGGCAAGCCGGCGGTCATCGCGGAGAGCGAGGTGCCGACGCTGAAAAAAATCGCCGCCGAAGGCGCGGTGACGTGGCAGGCGAGCACGATTTTTCCCTCCATCACCCTGCCCTCACACACCTCCATGCTCACGGGCGTGGGACCGGACAAGCATCAGATCCTGTGGAACTCCTACACGCCGATCAAGGGCCTGGTGAAGGTGCCGACGGTGTTTTCGCTGCTCAAAGCCGCTGATCCGAAAGCCGTGGTCGGCATGTTTGTCGGCAAGATCAAATTTCGCCACCTCTGGCTGAAGGATTCAGTGGACGTGTTCGACTTCGGCGGCCCGCAGTCGGACGCCCCAGTAGCAGGCACTCTGGAAATCGAGAAAGACAAAAAGCCATCTCAGTTGGTGGCCAAGCAGGCAGCGGCCTGGATCAAGGAAACCAAACCACGCCTCACCTTCATCCACTTCCCGGATGTCGATACCGCCGGCCACAAGGACGGCTGGGGTTCGCCTGAGCAAAAAGAAGCCATCAAAGTGACCGATCAGGCGCTGTGGCAGGTCTGGCAGGCCATCAAGGAGGCAGGCATCGCCGATTCCAGCGTCATGCTCATCAGCGCCGATCACGGCGGACACGACAAAACCCACGGCCTCAACATTCCTGACGACATGCTCATCCCCTGGGTTGCCTGGGGCAAAGGGGTGAAGAAAAACTTCACCATCACCGCTCCCGTCACCACCTACGACACTGCCGCCACGGCACTCTGCCTGCTCGATGTGCCCGTACCGGCCGAGTTTGACGGCAAGCCGGTGACGAGCGCGTTTGAGTGATCACACAGCGGGGCGCTTGAGGCGTAAAATCATGACGGCCGAGACGATGATCGTGCCGCAGAAGACCAGACGAATAGCGCTCAAGATAAACCCTCTACTGAGGCTGGCCTCACCACGCAGCACATCGAGCAGATAACCTCCGAGGTGAAACGTGGCCGCAAGGCTGGCGACGATCAGCAAGGGACAGGCGATTTTAAGAGCCTTGGCACCGCCGACAAGATAACCACCACCCGCAAAACTTGCCGCGCAGAGTACGGCGAGGGTGAGTTCAAGATGCCCTTCCCCGTACTTCAGAAAGACTGGCAGCAGCAGCCGGCTCTGCCACACCCCCAGTTCAGCCTGCCAGCGTTTCATTTCACTCACTGCGGCAAACTGCTTCTCGCATGTGGCGATCTGTTCTTCGGTCAACACCTTGCCCTTGGTGCGGTGGCTCCAGCACGAGTGCAAAAGTCATCATGAAAATCCGCGAGTTTCCCGCATTGGACACATTTTTGGCGTGGATTCATGAGCTGTTCTCCAAGGTTCTGCACCAAGAGTCAAGCCGTGGGCCGTCATGGTGAATGGAAAACCGTGGCATTTTCAATCTTCGGCTGCTTTCCAGCCTTGCCATCTAGCGTCTGTCTCCATACTCTCGCGCCCACTATGAGCGAAAAAACACCTGTGAACTGGGAAGAGCTGGAGGCCAAGCCGGAATTCCGCGCGCTGCTGGCTCGCAAATCACGTTTCATCATCCCGGCAACGATCTTCTTCCTGATCTACTACCTCGCGCTGCCCATCCTGGTGGGTTACTGCCCGGAGCTGATGAAGAGGAAAGTCTGGGGTGAAGTGAATATCGCCTACGTTTTTGCGCTATCGCAGTTCTTCATGGCCTGGATCATGGCCTTCCTCTACGTGCGCGTGGCCGCCAAGTGGGACAAAGCCGCCGCCGCAGTGATTCACGGTCAGGAGTGAGCCGCTCGCCCCAGTAGTATCTCCCAACTTCAATTCGTCTCTCTTCCTTCTCGATGAACATTCCTCTGATCATGTTTCTGGCCTTCGTGGGCCTCACGCTTCTCATCACCTTCTGGGCTGCCAAGAAGAACACCGGTGCCAGCGCCTACTTCGCCGCTGGCCGCAGCATCACCGGCTGGCAGAACGGCCTGGCCGTCGCCGGCGACTACATGAGCGCCGCCTCCTTCCTGGGCATTTCCGGGATGATCTGCTTCTACGGCTACGATGGCTTCATGTACTCCGTGGGTTTCCTGGTGGCTTACATCACCGTGCTCCTCGTCGTGGCTGAGCCGCTGCGCAATGCGGGCAAATACACGATGGCCGACCTACTCGCGTATCGTCTCAAGCCACGCCCGGTGCGTGCGCTGGCATCCCTCAGCACACTGACCGTCTCCACCTTCTACATGATCGCGCAAATGGTCGGTGCGGGCGTGATCATCCAGCGCCTCATCGGTCTGCCCTTCGCACCTGCGGTCATTGGCGTCGGTATGCTGATGCTCGTCTATGTCGTCTTTGGTGGCATGCTGGCCACCACGTGGGTGCAGATCATCAAGGCCCTGCTGCTCATTGCGGGTGCCATGCTGCTCAGCTACCTGGTCCTGCAGTATCACCACTTCAGCTTCACCGAATTCTTCAACGCCGTTTCCAAAGCCGACTATGCCGGCACCGCAGCGCCGAAGAACCTCATGGAGCCCGGCCTCAAGTTTGGCGTCGCGGTTGCTGGTCCGTGGGGCCCTCTGGATCTCATCTCACTCGGCCTCGGCCTCGTGCTGGGCACCGCCGGCCTGCCGCACATCCTGGTGCGTTTCTACACCGTGCCGGATGCCAAGACCGCTCGCTCCAGTGTCGTGTGGGCCATGGCCATCATCGGCCTGTTCTACATCATGACGACCTTCTTCGGCTTCGGTGCCGCCACCATCCTCAAGAAAGCACTCATCACCACCGCTGCGGGCAAACCGGACACCAACATGGTCGCGCCGATTCTCGCCCAGGTGCTCGGCGGCGAATTCTTCTTCGCTTTCATCAGTGCTGTTGCCTTCGCTACTATCCTAGCGGTTGTCGCTGGTCTGACGATGAGCGCCAGCGCCAGTTTCGCGCATGATTTTTACTCCAACGTCATCCATCACGGCAAAGAAAACCGTCCGGGCATGGAAGTGAAAGTGGCACGCATCACCGCCTTCTGCGTCGGCGCTATCAGCATCAGCATCGCCATCTATCTCGGCCCCAGTGTGAACGCCGCCTTCCTCGTCGGCCTGGCCTTTGCCGTCGCCGCCAGCGCCAACCTGCCGGTCATCATCTTCAGCGTCTTCTGGAAGCGCTTCAACACCACCGGTGCGGTGGCCGGCCTGAGTGTCGGACTTGCCTCTTCCATCATCCTCATCCTGCTCAGCCCGAACGGTGTCTTCGGCAAGGAAGGCGCGATCTTCCCGCTCGAAAACCCCGGCATCGTCAGCATCCCCATCGGCTTCATCGCCGCCTGGCTTGGCACCATTCTCACCGCGCGTGATCCTGAAGCCGAAGCCAAATTCGCCGAACTCACCGTCCGCGCCCACACGGGCTTGGGTGCGGAGAAAGCAACGTCGCATTGATTTCATCCAATTCGTGTCTGGTTTTGATATACAAGTGCATCCGCTGAAATGAATCGCGCTGAGGATCTCTTCAAAGCTCTGATCGACAACGGTGAGTCGGCCATAGACGAACTCATCCAGACTCGTAAATCGGAAGAATTGTTTCTCGACTTCAAGCGGTCAGCTGATCAAGGCGCTGGACCAAGACTACACACCACAGACAGCAATAATTTTGCGAAAGCTATTTCAGGCTTTGGAAATTCCGAAGGGGGTGTGATTGTTTGGGGTATTGAGTGCTCTAAAGACAGAGATGGAGCAGACGTAGCATCAACGAAATTTGCGTTGGAGGATGCAGCTGCTTTCGTAAGCCGTCTTGAGGGAGCGGTTAGTCGCTGCACGGTTCCTCCGCATTCTGGAGTCAGGAGTGTCGCAATATCTTCGAAGACTGGAAAGAACGGCTTTGCGATCTCTTTCATACCAAAAAGCAATTCTGCTCCACATCAAACTATCCCTGATTTGAAGTATTTTATGCGCGCGGGCTCTGACTTTGTTCCGGTGCCGCATGCTGTCTTAGCGGGAATGTTTGGGAGAAGACCTGCACCAAGATTAGGTCCTATGTATGTGTTTAGTTGCCCCACGATTGAAAGCTTGGCGATTTGCTTTGAAGTAGGTATTGTTCTCAGGAATGAAGGTCCGGGAATTGCTCGTGACGTATTCCTGACCCTGATGGGCAAATCTATGCCTGGCAAAGGTTCGTTGGCTTTTCAGTCCCACGACTTGGAAAACTGGATTGTGACGAAGACGCTGGGGGTCCACATGAGCTTTTTTCTCCAAGCAGGAGTCACGACTCGCTCCAGATTGCCAAGTGATGCCTGTGACTCTGCAATTTAAGATTTCGCCGCCGTTTACCACCGCACTAAATATCGTGGGGATGATGGGTTGCGAGGGAGGCATGCCGAATCACTTCTCCTTTCAGAACTCGGCTGAGAGTATTAGAGTCCTGTATGAAGAAACAATGGCTCTGCATAACTCGAAAACGCTTACAGAGAAAGATTTGAGGGATTGCGCCAGCAAGATGATTCCGATTCAACCAGCGTCTTCAGGATCTTAGAAGGTCTATGTGCAGCAAGGACAAGGCTGCACGAAATGCCCCGGCGAGACTTCCTTGAGCGTGAGATCCATCGTCACGCTCTGCTCCCACTTCGGGTGCTTCATGCGGTGGCCGAAGGCACAGCCGGGCGGAGGATTGATGGGAGAAGGCACGTCGCCACGCAGGAGCTGGCGCACGCGGCGCTGGGTTGGATCGGCGATGGGGATCGCGTCGAGCAAGGCCTTGGTGTAGGCGTGGCGCGGGTTTTGATAGAGTTCGGTGGCAGGCGCGAGTTCGACGATCTTGCCAAGGTACATCACGGCCACGCGGTCGCTCATGTGTTTCACGACGTTGAGGCCGTGGGCGATGAAGAGGTAGCTCAGCCCCATGTCGCGTTGCAGATCGAGCAGGAGATTGAGCACCTGGCTTTGCACCGAGACATCGAGCGCGGAGACTGGCTCGTCACAGACAATGAGTTTGGGCTTCAATGCAATCGCACGGGCGATGCCAATGCGCTGCCGCTGACCGCCGCTGAATTCAAAGGGGAAGCGATCCGCAGAGGCGGCGCTGAGGCCGACTTTGTCGAGCAGCTCGGCCACCCATTGTTTGCGTTCATCCTTCGTGCCGATCTTCTGCACGATGAAAGGCTCCTCTAAAATGTCGCGCACGGTGTGGCGTGGATTGAGTGACTCGGCCGGATCTTGGAAGATCATCTGAATGTGCCGCCGCATCGGACGCAGCGTGCCCATGCTTGCATGGGTGATGTCCTGGCCTTCAAATTGAATGCTGCCGGCGGTGGGATTGAGCAAACGCACGATGGCTTTGCCCAGCGTGGTCTTGCCGCAGCCGGACTCACCCACGAGGCCGAGCGTTTCTCCGGCACTGAGGGAAAAGCTCACGCCATCCACCGCTTTACAGGAGGCCACGGAACGTCGCAGCAGGCCGCCGCGAACGGGGAAGTGCTGCTGGAGGTTTTGGACGGTGAGGAGCGCCATGACCGGTTAAGCTGCAGCCAAGGCGCCAGTTTTTTCTTGTTGAACCCACGTCACCAGATCCGTGGTCGCCAGCTTTAGACCGCCTTTGTCGAGATGCCAGGCGAGTGTGCGAGCTCTGGGCCATTTGGATTCATCCATGAAATGCAGCTCCAGCGCCTCGTGAGCGTTAGCGAGAATTTTCTCCACGGTCTTCCCGGCCGTGACGCATCCAGGAACGTCTGGAAAGTAGCCCGACAGATTTCGTGTGCCTTTTTCAATAACGAAGAGGTATTTCATGGTGTGAAGATATTCAATGGGCGCACTATTTCCACCCTGCTTGTTTGCGAATGCTGTTCCAAGTTCCAGGTGCAAGTTCGTCCGAAGGGTGGCCAGGAACTGTTACCTTTCCCGGCTTCGACGGGTGGGCAAACTGGCGATGGCTTCCCCGCGTGGCTTTGAGCAACCACCCATCAGTCTGGAGGTGGCGGAGAACATCGCGGACTTTCATGATTGTACGCAAATGGGGCAGTTCTCCACCCAGTGGTTGGCGGAAATTTCGACGAAAGGCGCGCGTGTGTTCAGGTGCGCGGTGCTGTGCTCACGGCCGGAGCGTGCGGCGAAGCGACAGCCGGGCTTGAAGTCGGCGATGCCGGGCACGTTGCCCTGGATGGCTTTCAGTTTGGTCTTGGGCACGCTGTCAATGCGCGGGATGCTTTCCAGCAGGCCCTGGGTGTAGGCATGGCGCGGTTTGGCGAAGAGTTCATGCACCTCCGCACGTTCGACGATGCGTCCGGCATACATCACGGCCACTTCATCACACACCTGCGCGATGACGCCGAGATCATGGGTGATGAGAATGACGCTCATGCCCATTTCTTTTTGCAGATCGGCGATGAGTTCGAGAATCTGCGCCTGCACGGTGACATCCAGCGCCGTCGTCGGCTCATCAGCAATCAGCAGCTTCGGTTTGTTGATCAGCGCCATGGCGATCATCGCACGCTGGCGCATGCCGCCGCTGAGCTGGTGCGGGTATTCATTGAGGCGCTGCTCGGGTGCTGGAATGCGCACTTTCTGCATCATGTCGATGCTGCGGGCCAGCACGTCGGCCTTGCTGCATTCGGTGTGGAGTAAAATAGCTTCAGCGAGCTGACGGCCCACGGTCTGCACAGGATTCAGCGCCGTCATCGGCTCCTGGAAGATCATGCTGATGTCCTTGCCTCGGACCTGCTGCATTTCCTCAATGGGCAAAGAGGCCAGATCGCGGCCTTCGAAGTGAATGCTGCCACCGAGAATCTGCCCATGCGGCTGTGGCAGCAGGCGGGTGATCGAGAAAGCGGTGACACTTTTGCCGCAGCCGGATTCGCCGACGATGCCAAAGGTCTTGCCGCGCGGCACATCAAAGCGGATGCCATCGACGGCGGTCATGCGGCCCGCGTCCGTGTCAAACGCGGTGACGAGGTCTCTGACTTCAAGAATGGGGGCAGTGCTGCTCATGGCTTGTCCTGATACTGGTCGAAGACACGGCTCTTCTCGCCGAAGCTGCGTCCTACGCGCATGGCCTCAAGGGTCTCTTTCTTGATGTCCTCGTCGATCCACCACACAAAGCTGTCCTGCCCTTCGCGGCTGAATTTGCAGTTGCCGTCGGCGGGCCAGCGCAGCCAGCGCGTGTGGAAGTAGCGGTAGAGCGGCACTTCCCAGGTGGGGATCTCGGTGGCGCGTCGTTGCGCCTCCTCCTCAATGATCCAGCTCAGCCGCTGCACCTCGTCCTCATTCGGCGCTTCACGGCACTGGATGATGAGCTTGTCCAGCTCAGGGTCGGCGGTCTGGGTGAAGTTGTTGGTGTCCGCCTTCGGCTTGCGAGTACCGTCCGGCATTTTCTCATAAGCGTTGTCACTGTGATAGAACTGCCAAAACTCGGGATACGGCGGCCCGGCCCCGAAACCCGCGAGGATCAGGTCATGTTTCTTCTCGCTGCCTTTCTTGAAGAGCTGGGTGAAATCCAACGACTCGATCTGCAGGTCCAGGCCGGCTTTCAGCGCGCCTTCTTTCCAGATCAGCCCCGCCTGGGTGTACAGCGGCATGGCACCAATAGTGAGCACGAAGGAGAGACGCTTGCCCTCCGCGTTCACCAGCACGCCGTCGCTTCCCGACTTGGTAAAGCCCGCCTTGGCAAACGACTCCCGCGCCTTGGCCGGGTCATACTTGCGTGCGTGCAGATTGGGGCTGGTGAAGCGGCCAAAACCTGCAAATGCGCTCTGCATGCGCAAGGCGTCGTCACGCAGCACCACGGCGATGACCTTTTCCATGTCAAAGGCGTGATGCACGCCTACACGCACGTCCACGTTGTCCAGCAGCGGCTTGCTTGTGTTGATGTAAATGCAGCGCGGGTTGCGGGGATATTGGTTGTAGAAAGTGTAGCGCTCGAGGTAGCCGTTTAGCAGCTCGGGTACGTCGCCACGGTCATACCAGAAGGTTGGTGGCAGCATTTGGGCGCTGCTGGAAAACAGGTCCAGCTTTCCCTGCCGCAGCAGTTCGAAGCTCTTATCAATCGTGCTGACCATGCGGTACACAATGCGGTCGGCGTTGAAGCGGTGCTTGTAGTACTTCTTGTCCTTGGCCCACCAATCTTTCACCCGGTGGAGACTGATGCTGCGGCCGAACTTCACATCCTCCGGGAGGATGTCGTAGGCACCCGTGGTCGGCATCTTGCGCCACTGGTAGCGGGCCGGAAAGTCCTCGGCAAACTCACGGAAGAAGTGGCGCGGCAGGGGCATGAGGTTCGCGATCAGCACCGGATCGGGGTTTACCTTGGTCAGCGTGATGGACATCGTGTGCTCGTCGTATTTCGTGACCGCAGCAAACTCGCGCGGGAAGTAGTCCGCCTTGTACGGATCCTTCGCGTACTTCGACATCGAGACATAGAAGAACATGAAATAATCCTCCACCGTTACCTTGACGCCGTCGGAATAGGTGGCGTCCGGGTCGAGCCTGAAAAACACCGTCTTGCGATCTTCGCTGATGGCCCACTCCTTCGCCAGGCACGGCATCCACTTGTCCGCGTTGGGGTGCCGCTGCACATGGTTCATTTCGATGTTGTCGTAATGCTCGCTGCGGAAGGTGTTGCCGCCCTCCGGCCCGATGAAACGCAGCGTGGGCGGGAAGGTGGGCATGTCGAAGTTGAAGATGCCGCCCTTCTTCGCTGCGGGATCACCGATCTCCGGCAGATCCAGGCCTTTCTCCCACTTCAGGTTCGCCGGCACGTCGGCAAGCGTCTTAAACTGGTAAAAATTCGGTTTCGACTTCCAGTCCGCCTCCACCTCGGCGGTGTTGTCATAAGGCGGGAAACGGACGTCATCGCTGCGCTTGCAGGCGGACAGCACGACACATGCCGCCGTGGCAAGCAGCATGAACGTCGCCGCGCGCCGAATGCTGGAACCTGCCGTTCCTTCCGCTGTAGTCTCTCGCTTCATTCGTAGATGGTGAACTTCTTTGGATCGAACGCCTCTCGCACCGCTTCACCGACAAAGGTGATCAGCACCAGCACGGAGGCCATGGCGGCGAAGGCGCTGCTCACGATCCAGGGATAGGAAAAGTTATCGACCCCTTCGTGAAGCAGGCGGCCCCAGCTCGGCTCGTCTGGCGGCAGGCCGAAGCCTAGGAAGTCCAGCGCAGCCAGCGAGGTGATGACACCGGACACCTCAAACGGTGCCAGCGTGACGAGGATGGCGATGACGTTCGGCAGCACCTGGCGGAAGATAATGCGCGGCGTGCTGGCACCGAGCAGGCGCGCGGCAGCCACATAGTCACGCGACTTCTCTTTGTAAACTGCCGTGCGCAGGTAGCTCGTGGTGCTCATCCAGCCAAATGCGGCGATCAATACCACTAGCACCGTCAGGGTGGGACTGACCAAGGCGCTGACAATGGACACCAAGAAAAGGAACGGTAGCACCGACCACACCTCAATCAGCCGCTGGCCCACGATGTCCACCACGCCGCCAAAATAGCCCAATGCTCCGCCCACGATGACACCCACACCAAAAACAAGGGTCACAAACAGCACTGACGCCACCAGCACTTGCTGCCAGCCGCCATAAAGCATGGCCAGCACATCCTGGCCGGTGCCGTTGGTGCCCAGGTAGTGCTTGTGAATGGCGGACGGCTCCGAGGGCGGATAAACCAGCCTCTTCCATTCCGCATGAGCCATCGGCTCCAAGGCCGCTGCCTTGCCCGTGCTGAAGTCGGTGTAGGCGACGCGTTTGCCATTTTCATACCGGCCTTTCTCGACCTGCTCGCCCGCATCGTTCCAGCCGCGGAAGTCGCCATGCTTCACCCCTTTGCGGAATTGGAACTCCTGGCGCTTCTGTTTCATGTTGGTCACGAACACCGTGTAGGCCGTGCCGTCCAACGGGCGCGAGGAGCCTGGCAGGCACAGCACATCTCCATGCAGGTCCAAGATCTCGATGGTCGGAGGCGAGTCGAGCTTGGGCGAGTAAGGCACCAGCGGCATCAGCACCCAGTCGCCCTTTTTTTCAAGCCGGCAGCGTTCCTGAAGCTCGCGGTAGTCCACTTCGGCGGAGGAGTCGAAGCCGAAGGTTTTGCCAGGGAGGAAATCGCTGCGGAGGAAGGGGAAATAATAATGACCGTCCTGCTTCACCGCCAGCGCACGTTTGCCCACGATGAGATTGTCCAGCGAGGCCAGTCCTGCCATCACCACCAGCACCACGAAGGACACGTAACCCCGCCGCAGCGAGCGGAAGCGCCGAAGCTGCTTCAAGGTCAGCGGGCTGAACTGCCACTCGTTCCGAGCGCGCAAAAGCAAGCGAAGGCCAAAAAACACGATCAGCGCCAGCAGGATAAAGCCCAGCACGTCTCCTCCTAAAAACGGCGCCTTGAACAGCGGCACCAGCACACGCCACAGCCGGAAGACTGCGGACAAGACCGCGAATAGAAGAAGACAGATGCCGGTGGTGCGTGGGGTCATGCGGCGTGGAGGTTCATTCAAAACGGACGCGTGGATCAGTCAGCGCGACCAGGTAGTCAGACAGGATGTTGCCCAGCATGATGAGGATCACGTCAAAGGTCAGGATGCCCATCACCAGTGGGTAGTCGCGGTCGGAGATGCTCTGCACCATCAGCAGGCCAAAGCCATCGATCTGGAAGATTTTCTCGATCAGCATGGAGCCCGCCACAAAAATAGTCGTGATGCTTCCTAGCGTGGTGACGATGGGGATAATCGAGTTCCGCAGCGCGTGGCCGATCACCGCCCGGCGGAAGCTGGCACCCTTCGCGATGGCTGTGCGCACATAGTCAGCCGCCAGATTGTCCATGAGGTTGTTCTTCATCAGCATGGTCATGAAGGCGAAGCTGCCGATCATGTAGCAAACGAGCGGTAAAATCGCGTGATGGATGACATCCCACACCTTGCCGAAAAAGCCCAACGAAGCGAAGTTCTCACCGGTGAAACCCTCGGTCGGAAACCAGCCATGCCGTGCGGCCAGGTACACCACCAGCAGACTGCCCAGCAGGAAGCCCGGAATGGAGTAGCCGATGAAAATCAGCAGGGAGGTGACGTTGTCGATCATCGTGCGATGCTTGATCGCCTTCAGCACGCCCAGGGGAATGCACACTAGGTAGCTCAGGATGAAACTGACCAGTCCGTAGAAGATGGAAACCGGCATCTTTGACAACATCATCTCCAGCACTGGCTGGTTGTAGCTGGTGGAGAGGTGGAAGTAGCCATGGAGCATCCCCTTGAACACCGGCCGGTAGACCACCACGCGCTGCTTTTCTGGCTCCACTCGTGTCTTCCAACCCTCCAATGCGGTGGGATCGGACGCGGTGAGCTTCCCATCGCGCGAAAGCGTGGCTGGGGTGACTTTGTAAGCATTGGTTGCAGTCCATTGCTTCCGGGGTAGCAGCACCTTCAAGCTGACCGGTACTTCCTTCACGTCCTTGGCAAACTTGACAAACTGCGCTGTGTCCTCACGCGGCAGGACGCCCAGCCACATGCCGTAGGCGTATAGAAAGGACTTGTCGAACCCGTAGTAGGCCGCCAGGTCGGCAAGCTGCTCTTCGGAAAGCGAGGCACCTGCGTTTTTGCCCCCGCCCTTCTCATTCATCATCGCCATCTGCATCGTCCGCTCCATCGGACCACCCGGGGTCACCCGCGTGATGCCGAACACCACCAGCGTCGCCCCGATCAGTGTCGGAATGATGAGTAAAAAGCGGCGGATGAAGTAGTCGCGCATGAGGCGGTTGGCGGGAGGAGAGTAGAAACCTCCAACAATACGCCGCTGCGCACAAGGATTTGTGTGTGATTTGCGCAGAACGAGTGGATGCGCCTGAATGGATTGGGTTTATGCGTGTGGCAGTCCCATGAAAAAGCTCTCCGTCCTTCTGCTCGTGTGTTTGCTTTCTTCCTGCATGCTGCCGCTGCCGCCGGTGGCCTCGCAGAATCCTGCGGTGGAGGTGGTGGTACCGATGCAACTGCGGGCGGGCACACCGCAAGTCATGGCCAGCATCAATGGGCATGGCAGCATTCCGCTGCTGCTGGACACAGGGGCCACCATGAGCGTGTTCGAGCCTGGTGTGGCCACCGGCTGTGGCCTGCTGCCCACCAGCGTGAGCCGCGTGCAGGTGCGCGGCGTGCATGGCAGCACGGGTGCCAGCCAGGCAGTGATGAGCACGATGGCACTTGGCCAATGGCGTGCCACGGACGTGCCCTGTCTGGTGCGCGGTGTTTCCAGCTTTCGGCCCGGAGGCCTGGGCAGTGCCATTCTCGGCTTGGATCATTTGCGCCGCTATTGCAGCTTTTTGACCATCGATTACCAGCGCAGCAGCGTGGAGCTGGGTTTTGCGCGGGCCTTTCAGCCCAGCAGCGGAGCGGTCACGCGCACGCCACTGCGTTGGGTCAATGGGCTGCCCGTCATTCGTGTGAGCTCGGGCGGCATTGCGTGGGACGCCGTGGTGGACTCGGGTTCATCTTGGGGCATTGTGATCGATCAAAGCACGGCTGCCCGCCTGGGGCATGCGAACGATGGCATGGGCATGGGGCATGATTTGGTCCTCACGGGTGTGGGTGGCAGCGTTCGGGCGGATCAGGTGGGTGCGCGTACGATTCAAGTGCCTGCGACCACGCTGTGTGGCGAGACGCACCCAGGGACCGTCCTCTATGTCATGCCGGGGCCCAAGCGCGTCGGTTCACGGTTCTGGCAGGGCACACGTCTGACGCTGGATTTTCGCGGCAATGCTCTTTGGCTGGAGCGCTGAGCCAATTCTTCTCTGCGGCTGCGGTTGACAGCCGCTATGCTGCAACGGATGGCTTGCGCTGCATGAATCGTCTGCTTTTCACCAGCGTCTTGAAGGTTGCACCGGCGGTCATCGCCATGGTAGGTCTCGCGGGATGTGCGGACTCGTTTGCAGTGAAACGGGAGGCGGTGCCGGAGAAACTGCAGCAGCAGTTGCAGGCACAGGCGATTCCTGCGGCGGAAATCGAGCAGGCAAAAAAGGGCAGCGCAAACCTACGCACGCGCAGTGAGCCGCCGCCGGAGGGTGTGCTCAAGGTGCCCATGTACTATGAGCGAGGCGTTCCGTACATCAAAGTCAGCCTCAATGGTCACAAACCGAAAAAATACATGCTCGACACTGGAGCGGCCCTGAGTGTGTTTGATGCGGAGCAGGCGGTCGAATTTGGCATGCGTACGGTGCCACAAATACGACCCACCATGGCGGGAGTACTGGAAAAGGTGCCGGGCATGGGGGCGTTCATTCCGACGCTACAGATCGGTTCTTGGCGGCTGGACAACCTGCCCTGCATCATTCGCATGCAGCGCACGACCGTAGGTGCGGGCATTCTCAAGGAGCATCTGGGGATCTCCCTGCTGGGCGTGAACATGCTGGCCAAAAACTGCAAGTATGCCACGCTCGATTTTTTGAAGGAGGAGTTTGAGTTTGGCTTCACTCGCAGTTTTGCGGGACCGGTGCGCAAACACAGTCACAAGGCGAGCCTCAGCATGAAGCGTGGAGTGCCAACGACGGTGCTCAAATACGGTAAGCTGTCCTGGGAGGCCGTGGTCGATTCAGGTTCCATTTTTGGCGTGCAGCTTAACCGTGGCATTGCCGAGTTGCTGGGCTACAAAAACGGCGGTTGGTATGTGGGTGGGAACTACTTGATCACAGGTGTCGGTGGTGCGCAGACTCCCAAGGAAGCCAATGTGCGCGTGCTGGAGTTCAATGCTCTCGGCTTGTTTGGCTCTTATTACCCCTTTGCGCAGGTGGATGTCATGCCCGGGCCATCACGTCTGGGCACTTATTTGCTGGAAGACTACCGTGTGACCCTGGATTTTGAGCACAATGTGCTCTGGGTCGAGTGGGGTTGAGGGAAACGCGTTCCAAAGGCGGTTTTTTTGCGACAGGTTCGCAATAGACAAGGTTTGTGCATAAAAGTTCAAAAACAACAACATGACGGTTGCAAACTTGCTCATGCTTTCATATTCTGAATCTCCTTGTGAAATTTTTCACAAGCTCATCTGCTGACACTTTCTATGGGTAACTTTTTTCCGCGTTGGACCAACTGGCTGCCGCTCAAGCTCGCCATTGCCGTCGTGTTCATTGCCTTCGGCGTGAGTGTCGGCATTGCCTACTACTTCACACCGAAATACACTCGCGTAGGTTATGAACCGACGCAGCCGGTGCCGTTCTCACACAAAATCCACGCGGGCCAGCTCGCGCTCGATTGCCGCTACTGCCATAGCTTTGGTGAGACCTCCAGCCACTCGAACGTCCCGACGAATCAGACCTGCTTCAATTGCCATGGCCCGGGCAAAGGCAACATCCGCAGCAATTCTCCCAAGCTGGAGATGGTCATCAAAGCCAACGAAACCGGCAAGTCCATCCCGTGGGTCAAAGTCCACAAGGCACCGGATTACGTCTATTTCAATCACAGCGCCCATCTCAACCGCGGCATCTCCTGTGTGAATTGCCACGGCAAGATCACTGAGATGGAAGTCGTCCGCCACGATCAGCCGCAGTCGATGGGCTGGTGCCTTGACTGCCATCGCAATCCTGAGAAGAACCTGCGCCCTCTCGAGTTCGTCACCAAGCTTGATTACAAGGCTGGCGATTTGAAGCGCGCTGACTTCTACAAAGCACTGCTCGACAAGAAGGTTCCAGTGGGCGAGATCGCTACCACCATCGCTGGTGCCGGTGCCAAAGCCGAGAACCTCGAACAGGTGCTCGCGCTAGCTGAGAAAACTTACGGTAAAGACGTGACCCAGACTGAAGTGGGCACCCAGATCAAGAAGCACTGGCAGATTCAGCCGCCGGAATCCTGCACCGCCTGCCACCGCTAACCCGCGCCCCTTTTTCTGACACATGAAAAAAATTTGGAAGCATCCTGAGGAGCCGCAAAACGCCAAGCGCTATTGGCGCAGCGTCGCCGAACTGGACCGCCGTGAAGATTTCTTGAAAAATCTGGGCCGTGAATTCCCCGAGGGGGACACCCTGAACGAGGAAGAGCGCGAGAATAGCCGCCGTGAATTCTTGAAGATCATGGGTGCCAGCGTGGGCATGATGGGTCTGGCAAGCTGCCGCCGTCCGCTGGTCAACATCCTGCCTTACACTCAGCACGTTGAGTGGATGGTTCCTGGCAAGTCCTTGCTGTACGCTACCTCGATGCCGCAAAGTGGCGGTGCGGTGCCGCTGGTCGTCACCACGCATGAAGGCCGTCCGACCCATCTTGCTGGCAATCCTCTTCACCCCCTGGGTGGTGGTATCCATAGTTTTGCTCAGGCATCCGTGCTGGATTTGTACGATCCTGAGCGCTCGCAGAAGCCGATGGGCGCTGGCAAGGAACTCTCCTGGGCCAAGGCGAACGATCTGCTCGCTTCCGCTGTCGCTGAAGCGAAAAAGACCTCGGGTGCCAGCCTCGGCATCGTGGTTGGCGACTCGACCTCCCCGACCTATCAGCGTCTGCTCGCTGAAGTGAAGACCGCTTATCCGCAGGCCAAACTCTTCCAATACGAAGCGGTGGGTGGCGAAGGCCAGGCTGCTGCCAACAAGGCCGTGTTTGGTGCCGGAGTGAAGCCCTTCGTAAAGCTGGGTTCTGCGACACGCATCCTCTCACTCGACTGCGATTTCCTCGGTGTTGACCCGGTAGCGGGCGAGCCGATCTCTGCTTTCACCAAGCATCGTGCCAAGGAAGTGAAAACGGCGGACATGAACCGTCTCTACGTCCTGGAAAATCGTTACACACTGACCGGCGGCATGGCCGATCACCGCAAGCCGCTCGCGGCAAGCCTGATCCCCGTGGCTGCGGCTTTGATCGCTGCTCAGTTGGGAGACTCCTCCGCTAAGGCTCTGGCTGACACTGCGCCTGCGGGTCTCAAAGAATGGATCGCTCCTGCGGTGCGTGATTTGATCGACAACAAAGGCAAGGCCGTTGTGCTCGCCGGTTCCCGCTACGGTGCTGAAGTGCATGCACTCGTCGCTTCGATCAACAGCGCCCTCGGTGCTTACGACTCGACCATTGAACTGCTCCAAGCGGCTCCGGCTCCTGAACTCGGCACCTTCGCTGATCTGCAGGCAGCCATTGCCGGCGGTCAGGTGAAAACCCTCGTTTCGCTGACAACTGCCAGCCTCTACTACGATGCTCCGGACGCAGCCGCGCTGGCAAAGCTCGTTTCGGACAAAGGCGTGAATCTCATTCATGTGGGAACGCAGAAAAACGTCACGGCACGTCAGGCTGCGCTGCACATTCCTGCGGCTCATTACCTTGAAACCTGGGGCGATCTGCGTGCCGCCGATGGCACCTACTCGATCGTTCAGCCGATGATCGCGCCGCTCTATGACGGAGCTAGCAATGTGGAAATCCTGTTGGCACTTCTGGGCCGCAAGAAGCTCGGCCCTGCCGAAGCTGCTGCGCCAGCCGCCGCCGGTGCCGCTCCTGCTGCCCCCGCGCAGGACGCCGCTTACACCGCCGTGCGCGACACCTTCGCTGTTGTGGCGGGTAGTCTCGACGAATCGAAATGGAATTTCACCGTGCGTGACGGCTTCCTCAAAGGCTCCGCTTACGCCAAGGCCACCGCAGCGCCGAATGTGGCCGCTGCTGCCGAATTCGTTGCCAAGGCTAAACCTGCCGCAGCACCTTCGGATGACGCTCCAGAAGTTGTGCTCGTGGCTGACTCCAGCGTCTATGATGGTCGTTACGCTAATAACGCTTGGTTGCAGGAAGCGCCCGATCCAGTGACGAAACTCACCTGGGAAAATGCCGCTTGGATTGGCTCCGTCACCTTCCGTCGTCTGGGTCTCAAAGAAGGCCAGCTCGTCAAGATCACTGTCGGCGAGACCGCGATTGAAATCCCGGCCATCGAAGCCCCTGGACATGTGTCCAATTCCATCACCCTGACACTCGGCTACGGCCAGACCGGCGTTGGCGTGGTCGGCAGCGGTCGCGGCGTGAACGCCTATGCCCTGCGCAAGCAGCCCGGCACGTTTGTCCTGAGCGGTGCGAAGATCGAAGTGCTCCCCACCATCGCTGAACTGGGCATCACCCAGGATCAGAACACGATGGAAGGCCGCGCGCTGTATCGTGAAGGCACGCTCGACACCTTCAACAAGGATGTCGCCTTTGCTCAGAAGACCGGCATGGACGGTCACATCCCGGAAAACATTTCCTTCTACAAGGGTCAGGTCGGAGTTAAATCCGAGGAGAACCCGGACGGCTTCGACTACGAGAAGCAGCACCAGTGGGGCATGTCGATCGATCTCAGCAAGTGCATTGGTTGCACGGCTTGCATCGTCGCCTGCCAGAGTGAAAACAACATTCCCGTCGTCGGTAAAGACCAGGTCCGCAAAGGCCGTGTGATGCAGTGGATTCGTATGGACCGCTACTTCGCTGTCGCCAAGTGGGGCAAGAACGAAGTCGAACAGGAAAGCACCTGGGCCGAAGACAATCCGACCCCTGAACAGCTGGAGAACGCCGAAATGGTGCATCAGCCGCTGGCCTGCCAGCAGTGCGAATCCGCTCCGTGCGAAACTGTTTGCCCAGTGAACGCCACCGTTCATACGCCAGATGGTCTGAACGCCATGGCTTACAATCGCTGCATCGGCACCCGCTACTGCGCGAACAATTGCCCTTACACCGCCCGCCGCTTCAACTGGTTCGACTACAACAAGCGCAATCCGCTGATCGACACCACCGTGCTCGGCATGAAAGTCGGCAATCTTTACGCGGGTCCTCTGGGTGAGAAGCGCGAAGACGAAAGCCTCCGCCTCCAGCGCAATCCGAACGTCACTGTCCGCATGCGCGGTGTTATCGAGAAGTGTACCTACTGCGTGCAGCGCCTCGAATCCGCCAAGATCTTGCAGAAGCAGGTGCAGCGCGATACGAAGAACTTCCGCGTGCCGACCGACACCGTCAAAACCGCCTGTCAGCAGTCCTGCCCGGCGGAAGCGATTGTCTTCGGCGATCTGGCCGATCCAAAATCCGCCATCGTCAAAGCAAAGGCTTCTCCACGCGACTACCAGTTGCTCAAATACATCGGCACCCGCCCGCGCACGAGCTACCTCGCCCGTCTGCGCAATCCGAACAAGAACATGCCCGGCGCCGAAAACATCGCCGTGTGGAGCAACAATCAATACTAACCCGGACACATGGACGCCTCCGCCACAGCATCTAACACCCCGCGCATCCTCGACCGCGAGCCGCTGGTGTTGAACAACCGCTCCTATTCTTGGATCACGAACCGCATCTGCGGCATCGTGGAAAACAAACAGCCCGCCTTGTGGTGGATCCTGTTTGTGCCTTCCGTGTTGCTGACCGGATTGATGGTCTTCTGTTTCACTTACCTCATCTCCACCGGCGTTGGTGTCTGGGGTCAGAAACAGCCGGTCGCTTGGGCCTGGGACATCACCAACTTCGTGTTCTGGATCGGTATCGGTCACGCTGGCACGCTCATTTCTGCCATCTTGTTCCTCACCCGCCAGAAGTGGCGTACCTCAGTGAACCGCGCTGCAGAAGCCATGACGATCTTCGCCGTGATGTGCGCTGGCTTGTTCCCAGCCTTCCACGTCGGTCGTGTGTGGATGGTGTGGTTCCTCGCGCCAATCCCGAACGCCAACGCCATCTGGCAGAACTTCAAATCTCCCCTGCTCTGGGACGTGTTCGCCGTCTCGACTTACTTCAGCGTTTCTGCGGTGTTCTGGTTCCTCGGCCTCGTTCCCGACCTTGCCACGCTGCGTGACCGCTGCCGTCCCGGCTTGAAGAAGTTCCTCTACGGCTTGTTTGCCCTCGGCTGGCGCGGTGGTAACCGCCACTGGAGCCACTACGAGACGGCTTACATGTTGCTGGCCGCTCTCTCGACACCGCTGGTGCTTTCCGTGCATTCCGTCGTGTCCTTCGACTTCGCCACCTCCATCGTTCCCGGCTGGCACACCACCATCTTCCCACCCTACTTCGTCGCAGGTGCTATCTTCGGTGGTTTCGCCATGGTGTTGACCCTCATGCTTCCGGTGCGCCGCATTTACGGCCTGGATGACCTCATCACCCCGAAGCACGTGGACAACATGGCCAAGATCATCCTGCTCACGGGCACGATCGTTGGTTATGCCTACTGCATGGAGCTCTTCGTGGCCTATTACAGCGCCAATCCGTATGAAGCTGCCGCCTTCACGCTGCGTGGTCTTACCGGTCCCTCCACCTGGGCCTACTACTGGATGTTTAGCTGCAACGTGTTTGCGCCGCAGTTGTTCTGGATCCGCTGGTGCCGCCACAACGTGTGGGTCGTCATGATCGTCTGCATGTTCGTGAACGCTGGTATGTGGTTCGAGCGCTACGTCATCATCGCCACCACGCTGGAGCGCCACATGACGCCGGGTTCCTGGCGCGTCTATGAGGCCACCTGGGTCGATAAGTACACTTTCCTCGGCACCTTTGGGTTCTTCATGATGCTGTTCCTGCTGTTCCTTCGCTTCCTGCCTGTCATCGCTATCGGCGAAGTCAAAGGCGTGCTGCCGCAGTCGAATCCGCACAAGGACGACCATGCCGAGCCGGGCATCCAAGAGGAAGACCTCATGGACTATTCCGACCGTCACGTCGCCAAACCCGTCGCCGCCTAACATTCTAACTGCACCCTGACTGTGAGTACCACCCTCAAACGAGTCCACGGCTACCTCGCTGAATTTGACAGCGTGAAGGATCTCTATCATGCCGCCGAGCATGTGCGTGATGCCGGCTATCAGCGCTGGGACGTGCATTCGCCCTTCCCCATTCACGGCATGGACGAGGCAATGGGCAATCCCAGCTCGAAGCTGCCTGTTTTTGTCTTCTGCGGCGGCATCACTGGCACCACGATTGCTTTCACCCTGGAAACGATCACGCAGACGAATTTCTGGAGCCATATCGGCCTCGGCTTCTTGCAAAAGATCGTCGAAACTTATCCGACCGTCGTGCAGGGCAAGCCTACCGACATTTGGACCCTGCCAGCGTTCTTCCCAGTGATGTTTGAGCTGACGATCTTGTTCAGCGCTTTCACGACCCTCTTCGGCCTGCTGGCGCTCATCGGCCTCCCACGCTGGAACCATCCTCTGTTTGTTTCCAAGAACTTCGGCAAGTTCTCTGACGACGGTTTCTTCGTCTGCATCGAAGCCCGCGATCCTAAATTCTCCCAGGAAGGCACCAAGAGCCTTCTCGAAAAAGCCGGCGGCAAGAACATCGAACTCGTGGAGGACGAAATCTAAGCCTCGCTTACCCGCACCATGAAGTACTTCTTTCTCAGCTATATCTTTGCCGCCGCGATCATTGTGAGCGCGTTTGGCTTCCGTGGCAGCAAATCGGAACTGCCACCGCTCGAAATCATCCCGGACATGGACCATCAGGCCAAGGTGAAATACCAGGCCAGCAGCGAATTCTTTGCGGATGGTCGTGGCGCTCGCATGCCGGTCAAAGGCACGCTGCCGATGGGTTTTGAAATCCCTGCCAAACCCGCAGCGGATGGTGCCAAGCCTGCCCGCGTCGCTTTCACCAGCGGCCTCGGTTATTATGACACCGGCAAAGAAGGTGACTTCTACGGCGACGGATTGCCGAAAGAAATCACCAGTGATCCGGCGGTCTTCAATGAAGCCTTCCTCAAGCGTGGCGAGCAGCGTTTCGGCATCCACTGTGCCATCTGCCACGGTGCCTCCGGTAATGGCAAGGGTGTCACCTCCAAATACGGCATCCTCACTGCTTTCAACTTTCAGCAGCCCGGCAACACGGACCCAGCCAATGCCGCCGCCTACCGCGCGGATGGTGCCATCTTTGATGTCATCACCAACGGCAAAGGCCTGATGGGCGGCTACGGCGGCAACGTCACTTTGCGCGACCGCTGGGCCATTGTGGCCTACATCCGCTCCCTGCAACTCGCCGCTAAAGAGTCTGGCGTCACCCTTCCCCTCCAGTAACGGCACGATCACGCGAATCCCGGCATGAGTCACCACGTCACCTTTAAAGATCTGCCCCAGGGCGGAGAGAAATTCGAACCAGTCAAGGGCGGCAAGCTCATTGGCACGTTGGGCCTTTTCGGCCTGCTCGGTATCGTCGCTTCGGCCTTTTTCTTCTTCAACAACACGGCCACTTTTGCCTACTCCTGGCTGTTCGCCGTCTTCTTCTGCTTCACCTTCGTGGTCGGCGGCTGCTTCTGGATCCTGCTCCACAGCGCTTCCAATTCGAGCTGGGGTGTCGCCGTGCGTCGCATCTGGGAAAATATGGCCAACATGGTCATCCCTCTGGCCATTCTCGCGTCTCCTCTCCTCTTAACGTCGGTTAATCAGCCCCTCTATGAGTGGATGGTTCATCATCGCGAGGCCGCGCATCATGCCACAGAGCATGGTGGCACCGTGAAAGAAGCGCTGCATCACATGGCGGTGGACAACCCGCATCTGCATGTGCTCGTTACCAAGTTTGGCTACATGAACCTGACCACCTGGTTCTCCTGGTACAGCCGTTTTGCCGCCTACTTCCTGGTACTCTGGTTCATCGCCCGCACCCTGCGCGGCAGATCCCTCAAGCAGGAACAGGATGGCGACATCAAGCACACGATCTGGTCGCGCCAGTTTTCCTGCATCGTCCTGCTCCCCTTTGCCCTGACTGTGACCTTCGCTGCCTATGACTGGCTGGTGGGTCTCGACTACAACTGGTTCTCCACCATGTGGGGTGTTTACATCTTTGCGGGTTGTGCCTGGTCGTCGATGGCCTTGTCCATTCTCGTGGTCACCTGGCTGCGCAGCTTGGGCTATCTGCAAAAAGTGGTCACCGGTGAGCATTACCATCTCATGGGCAAGCTGCTCTTCGCCTTCACGGTATTTTGGGCTTACATTTCCTTCAGCCAGTATTTCCTGATCTGGTACGCCAACATCACCGAAGAAACTCGCTTCTACCTGACCCGTAACACGGAAGAATGGCGCGCTGTGTCCATCTTCATTCTTCTGGGGCACTTCATCGGTCCGTTCCTTTTCTTGCTCTCCCAGAAGCGCAAAAAGAACCCAGTGATCATCAGCCTCGGCTGTCTCTGGATCCTCTTCATGCACCTTGTGGACATCTATTGGATCGTCATCCCTGAGCGTGGTCCGTCCCTTGGCATCGGCGTCTTTGCTCCCGGAGCTTGGGTGCAAGACATCGCCGCACTTTGCGCCGTGTTTGGCACCATGGGTTTCCTTTACCTGCGTGGTCTGGCCAAATACAGCCTGTATCCATGGCGTGATCCGCGCCTCATCGAGTCCGTGAACGTCATTAACTGATTCCCCGTTTTTCCATGTCGCAGCCCGAAACATCCAAAAAAGCCGGAGCCACCTTTATGTGGGTGCTCGGAGCCTTCGCAGGCTTCGCCGTGCTGTTCACCCTGATCCAGGCCTTCAATGAATCGAAGCAGGGTTTTGACCCGCGCGAGCAGGAACGCTTCAACAACACCGCTGAAATCCTCAAGGCTCAGACTGATAACATCGCCAAACTGGGTCTGAACGACGCCGCCAAGAAGAAGGCGGTCTTTGAGAAAACGCTCGCCGCCCTCGCCTCTAAACCCGTCGGAGCCAGCACCCAGGTTGTCCCAGGATCACCCACCCAGCTCAAACAGGCCGCTGCCGCAGCCCCGGCTGCCGCTCCAGCAGCACCTGCACCGGCCCCTGCCGCACCCGCTTCGCCCAAGTAAGTCATGCAGACCACTCCCGCCACCTCTGACACAGACCTTCAGGCCGACAACCTTCGCCGCGCGGCGATCGACAAGTCGGTGAAAGGCCCTGTGCTCTTCCTCTTCACCAACGGAGCCTTCTGGCTCATGCTCTCCACGTTGCTCGGCGTCCTTGCCGCGATCAAACTGGTGGAGCCTGAGTTTCTGGGAGACTGCCAGTATCTCACTTATGGCCGCTTGCAGCCGGCGCACATCAATGCGCTGGTCTATGGCTGGGGTATTCAGGCCGCTTTGGGCGTGATGCTGTGGATTATGGCTCGCCGTTCCGGTCAGGAATTGAAGGGTGGCAAAAGCCTCCTCATCACCGCCGGAGTGTTCTGGAACATCACCATCACCTTGGGCATTCTCGCCATCTTGATGGGCAAGAGCACATCCATTGAATGGTTGGAGATGCCGAAGTTCGTGTGGCCGGTGCTGCTGATTTGCTTCCTCTGCTACGCTTGGCCCATCGCCCGCATGTTTGGCCGCGCCTTTCGCCCTGAAGGCTTCATGGTCAGCACCTGGTACATCCTCGGTGCCTGCTTCTGGTTCCCCTGGATCTTCATCACCGCCAACGTCGCTCTGCATTGTCTGCCAGGTTTGGGTGCCATCGGTGCCGGGATTGATGCTTGGTATATCCACGCGGTGATTCTGTTGTTCTTCGTCCCCGTTGGTGTTGGCACAGCTTACTACTTCATTCCCAAGATCACTGGTCAGCCCATCGCCTCCGCGCAGCTCGCCTCCGCTGGTTTTTGGACCCTCGCCATCCTCGGTGGTTGGACGGGCATGCAGAAATACATGGGCGGCCCTCTGCCAGCCTGGATGTCCTCCATCGGTGCCTGCGCCGGTGTGCTGCTGCTCATCCCCGTGGGCCTTGTCGGTCTCAATCACCACCTCACCACCATCGGCAAGCACAGCGCCGTGGCCACCAGTCCAACTCTTCGCTTCATCTTTTTTGGAGCCATGTTCTACCCTGTCTCCGGCTTGGTTCTCGCTTTGAATTCCGCCTTCTGGACCGGTGCCAATGTGCAGTTCACCCAGTCTTGGTATGCCTTCCAGACGGTCAGCGTGTACGGCTTCTTCAGCATGTGCGTGTTTGGTGCCATCTACTACATCGTGCCGCGTCTCTCCGGCTGTGAATGGCTCAGCGTCCGCCTCATCCGCAATCATTTCTGGTTCTCCGTCTATGGCGTCGGCACCATCGTCATCATGAGCCTTGTGGCTGGCTGGCAGCAGGGCGTGGACCTGAATGATCCTGAGCATTGGGATCAGACCTTCATGAATCACGTCGTCAATTCCCGTCCTTACGTCGTTTCTCGCGCGGTGGCCTGGACGCTCATCAGCTTCTCGAACGCCATGTTCCTTCTTCACCTCCTGCTCATGGTCGCAGGTCTGGGCCGCCGCAGTTCGGCACCCACCCTGCTCGGACACGACCACGACGATCACGCTCTTCCTCACGAAGCCCACGCATGACCAACTTCCGCACATTCATTCTCGGCCTCACCGCTTCCTTCGGGTTGCCGTGGCTGTGTCTCATCGTCCTTCCGGCGATGCAGTACGAAAAACTCACTCCTGTCGCTTATGACAAGGACAAGGACGGCGTTGAAGGATTCTTCCCGCCTGCCCCTATCAATGGCCAAGGCCAGCTCGTTTACATCAGCGAAGGCTGCAACCAATGCCACACGCAGATGATCCGTCCTATTCAGCTCGGCCTCGACGGCTGGTACAAAGGCTGGGGCCAGGATCAGGAAGCCCGTCCTGCGACTCCCGCGCGCCCTAATGTGCTGCGTGACTACCTCGGCGAGCGTTACGCCCTGCTCGGCATTCAGCGTATCGGTCCTGACCTCGCCAATTTCGGCTGGCGTGCCCCGGATAAAGCGGCGCTGTATCAGCACCTCTACTCACCGCGTTCAGTCAACGACTGGAGCACGATGCCTGCTTACACGGGCCTCTTTAAACTGCAGAAAATCCAGGGCCCCGTTTCCGAGGGTGCCGTGAAGCTGCCGAGGAAATTCGCGCCGCCTGCTGGCTATGAAGTCGTCCCGACGCAAGAAGCCAAGCAGCTCGTCGAATACCTTCTCTCCCTGAAAAAAGATTATCCCGTCCCCGGACAGGCTGCAGCCGTTGCTGCCGCCCCCGCCAAAAAGTAGCCCCTCTCGCGACCCGCACGCCCCCATGAGCGCACCCGCCCATCCAGACAGCACCGATCTTGACCGCCTTCACAGTGCCGTGAAGCGCGAGAAGGAAGATCTCGCTCCCGAAAGCCAGCCCGCACCTTTGTGGGCCATGTTCTTGCTCATGCTCGTCGCCATCATTGCCGGTGGTCAGCTTGGGCCGATGACCGGCGGGTATAGCTTCGATGTCAGCAATCCCTTTGCTTTCGCCGGTGGCGGTGATCCTCGTCCAGGTGGTGCCGGAGCAGGCGGCACGCTTGACCCCTTTGCCTTGGCCATGAAAAAAGGTGCCAGCGGCTACGCTGTTTGCGGTGGTTGCCATCAGGGCAACGGCGGCGGACTTCCCGGCCAGTTCCCACCTTTGGCCAAGTCTGAGTTCGTCCTCGGTGGTACGGAGCGTCTGATTCGCATCACACAACATGGTCTGACCGGCCCGGTCACTGTGAATGGCCAGGGCTTCAACACCCCCGGCGGCATGCAGCCCTTTGGTGCGGCCATGTCCTCTCAAGACCTTGCGAACGTGCTGACCTTTGTCCGTAACTCCTGGGGCAATGAAGCGCCGATGATCACCAAGGAAATGGTGCAAAAAGTGCGTGATGAAGAAAAGCGTGCCTCGCAGTGGACTGCTGCTGAGTTGGAGCCTTTTGCCAAGAAGAATGTCCCCGGCGACATCCCCGCTGGTCCTGGCGCGACTGCTGCCGCTGCACCTGCTGCCAAGTAATTTTAAACTGCAATGACCCGTGTGAAGCAAACCGTCTCCCGCCAGGCACCTTGGGCTGCCTTCGGAGTCGTCATGCTGATCGCGAATGTGAGCTGCGGCAAGATGCCTGAGGCCGCTGTCGAGGTGAAGCTCAGTCCGGCTATCGAGATCGCCGAAACCACCAGCATCACCGGCAAGGTGACGCTCAAAGGTGCTGATGCCGCTGCGTTGCGCAAAGTGATTGATGTCGGTGGCAATCCGTTTTGCACCGGTCATGGCGACATCGTGGACCCTAGCTGGAAAGTGGCAGCCGACGGTTCTCTCGCGGATGCGGTGATCACCGTGCGCGGCAGCCAACGTGCCAGCAATCTTGCCAATGCTCCCGTGGTGGACCAGACGAAGTGCGAATTTGTGCCGCACACCGTCGCAATCCAAGCGGGCCAGAATGTCCGCTTTCATAACAGCGACCTGACTTTCCACAACATCCGCATCGCCCGTTACGAAGCCCAGGGCAAAGCTGCCAACATCGACAATTTCGGCCAGCCTTCGCGTGGCGACGAAAACGTGAAGACTTTCAATACTCCTGGCATTTACCGTCTGGAATGTGACGTGCATCGCTGGATGAATGCTTGGGTTTTTGTTCACGAAGGCACGCACAGTGCTGTGACCGGCAGCGATGGACGGTTCTCCATTACCCGTGCCCTCGCCGATGGCGACTACGTCGTGGAAGCTTGGCATCCGCAATTTTCCCAAAGCATCACCCACACCGTCACCGTCCGTGCCGGCAAGGCCACCGCAGAATTCGAGTTCGACTTCGCGAATGCCCACCCCCTCTGACCCTTTGATACCCAGCTTATGAGCGCCGCAGCCACCACTCACGATCACGCCCACGATCACTCGCATGACGACCATGCACACGGGCATCATGAACAGAGCTTCATTTGGAAGTACATCTTCTCCAGTGACCACAAAACCATTGGTATTCAGTATGGCCTCTCAGGCATGGTCTTCCTGCTCTTTGGCTTCTTCCTCATGCTGCTCATGCGCTGGAGCATCGCTTACCCGGGCTTGCCGGTGCCGGCGGTGGAAGTTATCCGTCATCTGCCCCTAGTTGGAGATCTCTTCGAGATGATGTTTGGCCGCTGGCTGAATGCAGACGGTTCTCTGAATGGTGAATTGTACAACATGCTCGGTGCCATGCACGGAACGATCATGGTGTTCTTCGGTGTCGTGCCGCTTGGATTTGCCGCCTTTGGCAACTTCGTCATGCCGCTGCAGATCGGCACGATCGACATGGCCTTTCCCCGCCTGAACATGGCGAGCTATTGGCTCTTCTTTATCAGTTGCGTGTTGATGATGGCCAGCTTCTTCGTCGGCACGGGACCAGTGCAGACCGGTTGGACGATGTATTCGCCGCTCGCCTCGACGATGAACATCGGTGTGACGAGTGTCTGGGGCCACGGCCATACCTGGTGGCTCTCAGCGATGGTGTTCAACATCTCCGCCTCCCTCCTCGGCTCCGTCAATTTCATCGCCACTCTGATCAACCTGCGCACCAAGGGCATGGGCTGGATGAAGATGCCCTTCTTCTGCTGGGCGATGTTTGTGATCGGCTTCCTGCTTCTGCTGGCCTTCCCACCGCTTGAAGTGGCCTCCATCCTGCAGCTTTCAGACCGTCTGTTCGGCTCCTCGTTCTATCTGCCGAGCGGCCTGATGGAAGGCGGCAAGCACCTCGACATCTCCGGTGGTGGCAGCCCGCTGCTCTATCAGCATCTGTTCTGGTTCCTCGCCCATCCTGAGGTGTACGTGCTCATCTTGCCTGCTTTCGCGATCCTGACGGAAGTCATTCCCTGCAATGCCCGCCGTCCGCTGTGGGGGTACAAGTCAATGGTGTACTCCGTGCTCACCCTCGGCTTCCTCAGCTTCCTCGTCTGGGCGCATCACATGTACCTCACCGGCATGGGCACCATGATGTCCACCTACTTCCAGATCACCACGGTGCTCATCTCCGTGCCATCTGTGGTGCTGCTGACTTGCTTGATGGTGTCGCTCTGGGGCGGTTCGATCCGCTTCAATACGCAGATGCTTTTCGCTTCGGCTTTCTTGCCCATGTTCGGCATCGGCGGTCTGACGGGTCTGCCTCTGGCGTTCTCCTTCATCGACCTCGCCATGCACGACACCTATTACGTGATTGGCCACTTCCATTACGTCGTCGCCCCTGGGACCATCTTCGCTCTTTTCGCGGGCATTTATCACTGGTTCCCGAAAGTCACCGGCCGTTTCATGAACGACAAGTTGGGCAAGCTGCACTTCTGGCCTTCGCTCATCGGCATGAACCTCGTGTTCGCACCCATGTTTGTTCAAGGCATGGCGGGCTTCCATCGCCGCTGGTATGACGGCGGCAAATACTTCGAAAACACCAATGCCATGTCCCATTGGACCACGACGCTGACGCACAACATCGGCTCCTTCTTCGGTCTCAACATCCCGGACAACATGCTGTCTCTCAACATCGTCATGTCCGTCGGTGCTTTCATCCTCGCTCTGGGCCAGGTGCCATTTATCTTCAACTTCTGGTTCAGCATCAAAGGCGGCAAAAAAGTCACCAGCGATAATCCTTGGGACGCCACCACTCTGGACTGGGCTACGCCGACACCGCCGCCCCATGGCAACTTCCTGTTTGACCCGGTCGCTCATCGTGGACCCTACGAGTACAGTGTTCCCGGCCATGCCACCGACTTCTACCCGCAGTGGGAGTCCGAACCCGGCAAACCCGACCTCAAAGCAGCCGCCGAAAAAGCTCCGGCGCATCACTAAAACGCGAACTCTGAACCGCGCACCGCGACTACTTCAATGGACATCCCCTATACCGTTCACGCCCGTCCAGACACCGGTCTTTACAACGCCAAGATCGGCATCTGGCTCTTCCTTGCCTCGGAAGTCATGCTCTTCGGCGGCTTGTTCTCCGCCTACATCTTCCTCCGTGTCGGTGCCGACTATCCCTGGCCGGTGCATGATCTGGATGTGACGCTTGGTTTCATCAACACCGTCGTCCTCATCGCGTCCTCCGTGACGGTGCTCATGGCCCTGGCCATGCTCAAGCTGCGCAAGTTTGGCTGGTACCGCATCAACATGGCGCTCACCGTGCTTTGCGCCGGGGTGTTCATGTTCAATAAGACCTTGGAGTATAAGGCTAAGTTCGCTCACTACGCCGTCAAACTGACGGACGGCACGCTGCTCACCGGCCATCTTCCCCACGGCTATCAGGTCAAGTTTGAAGGTGTGACGGAACTCGCGCTCAATGTGCCTCTCAAACACAGTGCTGTGACGGCAGATCCCGCCGACTATGTCGTGCCTTTTATCGAAGGCACCGCTCCTAAATTCAAGACCGAAGCCGGTCAGGAAATCACACTGGATAAGGCATCGTTCGCGGCACTCAGCGCTGAAGCGGTCAAGAAGGCAAAGGAAGAAAAAAAGGGCAGCGCAGCCATCAAGCTAGTCGCCACGGCTCCGGTCAAATTCGCGGCAAAACCTTCCGAAATCTTCGGTTACACCGACACCACCATCACCTTCCGTGACGGCACCACCGCGATCGGCAAGTTGACCGATGACAAGATGACGCTCGAAGTCGATGGCGTCGATGCACGTGGCGTGGCGCAGTCGGAAAACTCCCTCGCGTTTGATCACCGCTATCTGGGTGAGGCCTGGCAGAAGGCTTTTGTTGAGAACCGCGACCACCACATCACCAAGTTCGAGAAGGACTATCCGACACGTGACAAATCCCGTTCCGCCACGCTGCAGAAGGAGTCGCTCTTCTTCAAACTGAATTCCGCCACTCCCCCCGCTGAAGGTGCCGCCCATGGCGGTGCACACGGTGCTGAGGCTCATGCCCCGGCTGAAGGCCATGGCGATGCCCACGCGCATCACCCAACGGTGGTACTGGAAAAGAAGGACTTCACGTTCTTCTCCAACTTCACTCCGAAGCTCAACACCTACTACGCCATTTACTTCACGCTCACCGGCCTGCACGGTTTGCACGTGGTCGCCGGTGCCGGGGTGCTGCTCTACTTCTTGGTGTTTGACGGCAAGCGCCTGCGTCAGGACCCCGAGCATCTCGCTAATCGCGTCGAAGTCGGTGGCTTGTTCTGGCACTTCGTCGATCTCGTTTGGATCTTCCTCTTCCCCCTGCTTTACCTCCTGTAATCCCTCACCTTTCCATCGCCATGGCTGACAACGTCGAAGCAATTCAAAAATCGATCAAGTGGTACTTCATCATCGGCGGGCTGCTGATTATCTTGAGCGGAGCCACTGTGGGACTCTCTTATGTGGAGCTCCCCACCCACAGTCTGAACATCCTCGTCGGTATGATTCTGGCGACGATCAAGGCTTCAATGGTGGCGCTGATCTTCATGCATCTCAGCCATGAGCACAGCCTGATCTACAAGATCCTCGCCTTCACGGCGGTGTTTGCGATCGTCTTGTTCACGCTCTTCATCTTTTCCCACGAAGATCCGCTCGTTTTCCCTGGCTTCTACGCCCCTGTTGAGCAGCCGTAATCCTCCCCACTTCCGTTATGGCTCTCAAACATTTCCACCTCGTCTTTCTCGGTTTCGCCATTTTGTGCGATGCCGGGTTCTGGCTGTGGATGCATTTGATGCCTGAGGACGCTGCCGCTGCGGGAGCCGCTCCGCTAAAAAACTACGCGGGTTTGCTCTGCCTGACCTTGTTGGCCTATACCGTGTGGTACCTGGGCAAAAAAATGCGCACCATCATCTGAGCTGTGATTACTGCGTTTCCATCCCCCGTTCTCGCCTGCGCCACCTGTATGGCCGACAAAGGTAGCCTTGTCGGGCAGGCGCAGGGCTTCGCCATTCTTTTCATGCTTGGCATGCTTGCCTTCATGTTCATCTGCGCCGCCTGCTTCGTTGTTTCTTTTGTGCGTCGTCAACGTGCGCATCAGCACCTCACCGCCGTCTAATCCCTCTCTTCTAGCTTATGACCCTTAAACTCGATTCAATCAATGTCTGGATGGGCCAGACCGCAAACGCCTCTGAACACGGCGGCCTTGTTGACCACATGCTGGGCTTTGTCCACTGGGTCATGGTCGTGCTCGGAGTAGGTTGGTCCATTTATCTTGCCATCGCCTTCTATCGTTTCCGTCAGAAGAAGACCGCCCGTGCCGACTACCATGGCTTCCGCGGCCATGCGACGACTCACATCGAAATCGGCGTGGTCATCGTTGAAGCCATTCTCCTGCTTGGCTTTGCCTTCCCGCTCTGGTCCCGCCAGGCCGATGAATACCCGACCTCCCCTGACACCATCCGCATGCGTGCCTTGGGCGAGAAGTTCCTCTGGAACTTCCAATACCCCGGCGCTGACATGATGCTGAGCACCTGGGATCTGCGCAATGTGGACGGTGCCACCAACACCACCGGCAAGGATCTGCACGACCCCAATGGCAAGGATGACTTCGTCAATCCCGGCACGATGAAGCTTCCCGTGGGCCGCCCGGTCATCGTCGATGTGGCCAGTAAGGACGTGATTCACAATCTGGCGCTCGTGCCCATGCGTGCAGCGCAGGATGCGACCCCAGGCGTGAAGTCCCACATGTGGTTCAAGCCAATCAAAGAAGGTAGCTGGGACATCATTTGCGGGCAGCTTTGCGGTCCAGGACACGCTCAGATGAAGGCCATTCTCGAAGTGGTCTCTGCCGCTGACTATGATGCCTGGGCCAAGGAGCAATCCGCCTCCGCGCTCAAAAAGACCACTGAGGTCGAAGCCGCCACGCCAAAGCCTGCCGCTCACTAATTTTCCATCCGCTGGATGGCATAAAGAAAGGGCAAAATAATGACCTCATTATTTTGCCCTTTTGCTTTTGCCGCACGTTCCTGATCTGACATTCATGCCATCCCGTGCCTTTCATCGTTACGCGCTGCTCACACTCGCCGTGGGCGTGGTGCTCATCTGGTGGGGTGCGGCAGTGACCACGGAAGACGTCGGCCTCGCGGTGCCCGATTGGCCGCTGTGCTACGGTAAAATCAACCCCGAGGGCTGGTACAAAGTGCCCGCGCTGCTGCTGGAGCATGGGCACCGGTGGCTCGCTACCAGCATTGGGTTTCTGGTATTAGGCATGTACTACTGGCAGTTCGCCAAATTCCAACCCGGTGTGATGGAAGGCGTCGGCGTCATTCTTTGCTGCATGGGGTTTCTGGTGCTGATTTACATGGGGTCGCTCGCCACGGCTGCCTTCATCGGCATTCTCGGCTTCTTTTGGCTGGTTCTGAAATGGTACAGTCAGCGCTGGCCCTTGCTGCGCGGACTGACCACACTCGCGCTGCTGCTGGTCGTGCTGCAGGCTTCACTGGGCGGCTTGCGGGTGCTGAAAATGTCTGACCCGCTGGGAGTCACGCATGGCACGCTTGGGCAGTTGTTTTACTGCCTGCTGGTCTTCATCGCCTTCGCCTCCTCCCGCACTTGGACGGAAGGCCGTCTTGTGCTCACGGTTAAAGAAGCCGCGCAGGCGCGCTTCTGGTCGTTGGCTTTGTTTCTGTGTGTATTCGGCCAGCTCATTCTTGGAGCTAGCCTGCGCCACACGCAGCGCACGCATTTGGCCGCGAGCGACATCCTCACTACCAAAGGCCAGTGGTTGCCGCCGCTTCAGCCACCGGATGTGTTTCTGCTGTTTGCCCACAAATACTGGGGCTTTACCGTCGCCTTGCTGATCATCTTTGTCGCGGTGCGCTCGCGGCGCTGGCTCGTCACGTTGCCGCAGTTGCGCCCGGTTGCCACGTTACTCATGTTCATGCCCACGGTGCAGGTGGCGCTGGGCATTTTCGTGATTCTGACCGGCAAAAGCTTCTGGGTCACCAATTTCCATGTGCTCAATGGACTCGGTCTCCTCGCGCTCAGCAGCCTGCTTGTTGCCACCTTTTGGGGGGACAGGTTGTGCCGGCGGGAAGAGACGGAGGAGTGAATGGGGAAGTTGACGGTGGTTTACGGTTGTTGACGATGGTTGACAGTTGTTGGCCGGAAGTGGTGTGCGTGTACTTACTGGCGTGCGGAAAGCGGCTCTCCCTCTCCCCGCCCCTGACCCGCGACGATGTACACTCGGGCACAAGGGTTACATTTTGCCATCTCATCGGCGGGGAGAGGGGATTCGCTTTTGTCCGCGCAATGCGCTGAGCCTGCGCGGCAATTAAATATGAGGAAGTGCTGTAACGGGCACCTCACTGGTATCGGTCCAACAACCGTCAACCATCGTCAACAACCGTAAACCACCGTCAACTCCGCTACTTCATCCGCATACTCACCTCCCGAGGGCCTGACACCGCAGGCGGCTGATCAAACTCCGCGAGCTTCTGCTTCCATTCGGCGGCTTGGGCTGCACTGCCGGTGGCTTCGTGGAATTGAGCGAGGCGTTCGATGGCCTCGCGGAGGTGAAAGCGTTCTTGTTGTTTGAGTCTGTCGGCGTGTGCCTTCAGTCCGTCGTAGCCAGAGCGCAGCAGTGGGGCGGCCTCGGCAAATAGGTTCTGCCGCTGCAATGCCCCGCCGAGCAGGCTCTCGGTGTGGTAGCGCAGCCAGTGGTCTGGCTGCTGTTTGAGGCACTGGCCGAGACTGTCGCGGAGCAGCGGCACGGCCTTGTCGCATTGGCCGACTTGCAGCCACAAGGAACCCAGATCAGCCGCAGCAGCGGCCACCGCCGTCGGGTCTGCGGGGGTGCGTTTGCGCTGTTGTTCTAGCAGTTGCTGACCAAGGGTTTCAGCCTCAGCGAGTCTGCCCGCATGCCGGTACAGCGCGGCCAGACTGGACATGGTCGCGAGTGTCTCGGCATGTCCGATGCCGAGCACGCGCTGCTGAATTTGCAGCAGATCGCTGTACATCTTTTCCGCCTGCGCATGATCGCCATGGCGGGCATGCATGGCGGCAGTGGCCTGCATCTGCGCGAGTACGTCAGGATCGCCGGGGCCGTAGGCGGTCTTCATGGTTTCGAGGGTTTCGAGCTGCAACTCCGCGGCCTGTGCCCGTTTGCCTTCGGCATCCAGCGAAGCGGCGAGTTGCTGCATGGAGCGCAGGGTTTGCGCATGGCTGCTGCCCAGCACCTGCCGTCGTACCACGAGAGACTCCTGCCGGAGCTTGGCGGCTTCGGCGTAGCGACCATGGTCGTCAAACATCTGGGCGAGGGTGTCTCTTTGCGCGAGGATTTCAGGGTGCTGCGGGGGGAAAGCCGCTTGCAAGGTTTCTAGCACCTGAAGCTGGGAAGTTTCGGCTTCGGCGCGTTTGCCCTGCACCTCATATTCACCGGCCAGATTTTTCAGTGAGAATAAAGTCTGCGGATCGCTGGGACCGAGCACGCGGCGTTTGGCGTCCAGGCTTTGGAGATGCAGTTTCAGCGCTTCAGCATGTCGCCCACGCCGCCCTAGCATTAGGGCGACTTGGTCCACTTGGGCTAGCGTGTCGGGGTGCTCTGCGCCGAGTGACTGCCTCACGATTTCCAGCGCGCCGAAATAAAGCTTCTCTGCTTCGGAAGGTTTGTCTGCCGCTTCACAGGCCTGGGCAGTGATGTTCATCGTCACGAGGGTGCGTGGGTCTTTGGGACTCAGCACACGGCGTGTGCCCTCCAGTTGCTCGACACGGTGTTTCATAGCGTCGGCATGTCTGCCCTGCACGGTGTAGGAATGCGCCAGATTGCCGAGAGTCGTGAAAGTGTCCAGGTGGTCTGCGCCGAGCACGCGTTTCTGCAACTGGTAGAGGTTGAGATACAAGGTCTCTGCCTCCTGGTGCTTCTCCTGCTGGTCACACACAGCCGCCAGGACTGTGATCGTGATGAAGGTGTCGGGATGGTCTGGACCCAGGGCTTTTTGCTGGGCGATCAAGGTCCGACGCAGTTGGGTCTCAGCATCCACGTAGCGTCCCTCCGCCTGCATGGCGTCGGCCACTTGTCGCATGGAGCGCAGCGTGTCGCGATGCTCTCCGCCGAGCGCGAGCTTACGCTTCTCCAAAGAACCGTTCAGTTGCTTCTGCGCATCCAGTGGCTGTGACAGCGCTAGATAGGTGAGGCCGAGGGTCTCTTGCGCACGCGCTCCGGCCTCGGGACTCTCCGCCAGGGTGTTCAGGTGATCCACCGCATGGTCCAGGATGTCTTTTAACAAAGTGGTATCTTTGTCCTTCACAGACTCCGGTGTCAGCACGGTAAACATGTCCTGCATAAACCGCGAGGTCATGGAGAGGGACTCGATCTTTCGTTTGGACGTGGCCTGCGCTAGCTCCTGCTTCTTGTGAACCAGCAGCCAGCTCGCGACGAGCATGCCGGCGGTCAGCAGCAGGACCAGCACCGCCGCCAGAGCCAACCATCTCCGGTGCTCGCTGATAAAGCTGCCAACCGCCGTCTCCTTTCCCACCGGCTGTTCTGGCACGGCTGCAGCCTCTTTGAGGTAGGGCAGAAAATCGTTCTCCAGCGCCTCGGCGGAGAGGTATCGGTTATCCGGCCGTTTATCGAGCGTGCGCATCACGATCCAGTCGAAGTGCTGCTCCAAAAGTTCGGGGTAGGTGGTCGGCTCCACTTTACGGTTCAGGGCCAGGCCAGCCAGTTGTGCCCTGGGCAGGGAACGCAGCATGGCGGAGGGCTTTGTGACCTGGGTTTCTGTGACGACCCGGCGCAGCTCCTCCAAGTGAGCGCCCGCATCTCGGGGCGTGTCGATTGGTAGCCGCCCTGTCAGCAGCTCATACAGCAGCATGCCCAGCGCGTAGATGTCGCTGCGGGCATCGAACGTCTTGGTGGTCACATGCTCGGGGGCGAGGTAGGCGGCAGGAGACCGCAGATGACCGCTGGGTGTGACAAGAGTGTGGTTCATCGCGCGGGCGATACCGAAGTCCGTCACGCGCAGCAGCGGCTCCCCTTTATCGCTCCATCGGGCGAGTAGGTTGGAGGGTTTGAGATCGCCATGCACCACGCCTTTTTGGTGGGCGTGCTGGATGGCATCGCAGGCCTGAATGAACAAGCGCATCCGCATGAGCAGCGAGAGCTTCTGAGCATCACAAAACTGCGTGATGGGTGTCCCATGCAGCAGCTCGGTGACGAGATAGGGCTTGCCGCCTGGGGTCATGCCACAGGCATGCGGCTTGGCGATGGCGGGGTGGTCTAGCAGCGCCAGCGCATGCTTCTGCGCCTCGTAGCGGATCAAAAATTCATTGGCCGCTGCGGCCACGATCTTGATGGCTACGAACTCCGCCATGCGCTGGTTTCGCTCGGCCATCCACATCGTGCTGCCGCAACTCTCTTCAATGATTTGCAGCAGCCGGTAGGGACCGATCATGTCTCCCGGCTTCTCCTCCACCAGACCATGGGAGGGGGATTTCGGTACGCGGATTCCACGCGTGTGGGGCGGGTGGCCAGCGGTGCTGGGGCGATTCCGCAGACGCTCCCAGACCTCATTCCACAGCAGCGTATCTTTCCCACATGCAGCAGTGAGAAAGACATGGCGTTCGATGTGGTTCGCACGTTGCAGCGCTTCTTGGAAGAGCTGCTCGACGCGGGCAGGGTCGTGGCTCATAGAAAACAGAACATATAATTTCCATAATCATATGGTCCGCTTTAGCCGCGTGGTACTGAATCAGGACTTAAACAGTTCCTAAGCCACTCTCAAGGCACCAGCTCGCCCACCAGCATGATCGCGCCGGGGTAGAAGGCAGTGCCATCAAAGCGCTCCGGCTTGTCGATCTTGTTACCGTTCTTCGCCAGGATCGCCGCCTTATCCGGCTGCTTGGCATCGATCACGATCTTCACGCTATGCACCTTATCTTCAAGATCACTGCCGATCACCAGCGCGCTCAGACGGTGGTAGGTGCAGTAGGCATCAAAGCGCGGTACGATCTTCGCGGGCTGATCATCCAGCGTGATGCTGACCTGCCCGCAGTCGGGACCAATGATGTCATAGATGGAGCAGCGCGTGCCTTTGAATTTAAAGGTGATCGTCTCACCCGGCTGCGCGCCTTTGTGCAGCGTGGTCATGCGATTGGCCCACTGTTTGCCAAACTTGTCCGTCTTCGGATCGAGCAACGTGAAGCCCTTCGACAAGGTGGCAGCGGTGATGGGCAGTAGCTTGGCTTGCTCATAGTTCGTGGCGATGAACGGTGCGCCCAGCACATGCGCGCCCGGTGCTTTCGATGCCGCCTTGATCGGCTCCTGCGAACGCACGATGGCCGCCAGGTATAGCTCGTGGCCGGTTTCCACATGCGGATGCACACTGTCTGGCGCGAAGACGAATTTCCCTTCCAGTGCCTTCTTCTCTTCGTCTGTCTTCGGTAGCTTCGCCTTCCACACCAGCTTGCCTTCCTTTGCTAGCTTCGCCACTTCCATGGCCATGTGGATCGTCGGGATGCCGTAGTGATCGGCGATCTTTTCCATCGCGCTCGCGGAGCGCTGGAACTTCCCTTCCAGCATCGCAGGTACGAGTGCTTCGGTCACCGTATAGACAAAGCAGATGTCGCACTCCGGCAGCGCCTTCCAGGTCTGACGCACGATGCCCTCCATGCAGCGGAAGATCTGCTCCGGCGAGGCACCGCCATCATTCACCGCGAACTCCACGAACATCAGGTCCGGCTGGTGATCCAGCACATCTTGCTTCAAACGAAACACACCCAGGTCCGAGCCCGTGCCGCCGATGGCCGCATTGATCTCGCTGAACTTTGCCAGCGGATAAGTCTGCTGAAAATACGCCAGCGTCTTTGGCCGCCAGCCCGACTGCGCCGTGATGGAGCCACCGAGGTAGCCGATCTTGATCTCCGCGCCCGGCGTATTCGCCTTGGCAAAGAAATTTGGCAGACCGTTGCGCGGATGGCACTCCTGCGCAGGCACGAGTGGGAATTCATCCGCAGCAAAAGTGGCGGTGGCAAAAAGCAAAAACAGGAAGTGGCGCAGCATAAGGACAAGGTTGAAAGGTTGCGCCGTCAGCATGCGAAGCAAAATTTCATGAACAACTTCGACTTTCGCTCCCCGCTCCAGCACGGCATCGCCATCCCCGCCCATCCGCTCGCGCTGACTGCGCAGCGCAGGCTCGATGAACGGCGGCAGCGCGCGCTGTCGCGCTATTACATCGCAGCGGGTGTGGGTGGTCTCGCCGTGGGCGTACACACCACGCAGTTTGCCATTCGCGATCCGCAGGTCTGTTTGTTCAAGCCCGTGCTCGAACTCGCGAAGGAAGAGATGGACCGCGCGGCTAGACCTCTCGTGCGCATCGGCGGCATCTGCGGAGCCACGCCGCAGGCCGTTGCTGAGGCCACGCTGCTACGTCAGCTCGGCTACCACGCCGGACTCCTGAGCCTCGGGGCCTTGCGCAGCGCGACTGAGGATGAACTCATCTCGCACTGCCGCGCCGTGGCCGAGGTGCTGCCCATCGTCGGTTTTTATCTGCAACCCAGCGTGGGGGGTCGCGTGCTGCCGTATGCGTTCTGGCGACGCTTTGCCGAAATCGACAACGTCGTCGCCATCAAGATGGCTCCGTTCAACCGCTACCAAACCCTCGACGTCGTGCGCGCCGTCATCGAGGCCGGGCGCGATGACATCGCCCTCTACACCGGTAATGACGACAGCATCGTCACCGACTTCCTCACGCCCTACCGCTTCGGTGGAAAGGAACGCCGCATCGTCGGTGGCCTGCTCGGTCACTGGTCCGTGTGGACGCAGCGCGCCGTCGAGCTGCTGGAGCAGTGCCGCAACGCCGAAGCCACCTCCTCATTGCTGCAACTCGGCATCGAAGTCACCGACAGCAACGCCGCCTTCTTCGACGCCGCGAATCGCTTCCACGGCTGCATCGCCGGCCTCCACGAAGTCCTCCGCCGCCAGGGCCTGCTCGAAGGCCTGTGGTGCCTGGATGAGCATGAGTCGCTCAGTCTCGGGCAGATGGCCGAGATCGACCGCGTGTATCGCGCCTACCCGCACTTGAACGATGACGCGTTTGTGGAGGCGCATCGGGATGAGTGGATGAGGTGAAAGATTTTCGACTGGCATCTCAGTTTGGAATAGCCGTTCTTCCACCCGCAGAATTCATCCGACTTTTACCATGAGCAGCCTCAGTCTCAAATTGCCCGATTCCATTCACCGCCATCTCAAACGGGCGGCGGATGTGGATGGTATCTCCATCAATCAGTTCATCAGCCTGGCTGTGGCCGAGAAGTTGTCGGCCTTGCAGACCTATGACATCATCGCCGAGCGCGCCAAGGGCGGGTCCCGGGCAAGCTTCCTGCAAGCGATGGCCTTGATTCCCAAGGGGCCAGTAGCAAAAGGAGACGAACCGCGAACTACCCCAATCAAGTCGAACAAAACGCGGGAGACAGCAGGCGGGGCGGCCAAGACTCCGGTGACGCGAAAGCGGCGTGTGCGCCCAGCCCGTGTCTCTGCTTAGTCGTTCGGCTATTCGCGATGTCATGCTCATGCCACAGCCTTGATGACGCATTCTTTATTGAGAACGCACCCGAGGGGTTTCATAAGGCACTCCACCAACTGGATATGGCGGACTGGAAGCGCCTATTCGAATGTCCTGATTGTGGTACTCTCTGGGCAATCGATGAATGGGACAAGTATCATGATCAGGTCGTCAGCAAAGTTGAGGACCGAAAAGGCTGGTCAGGCGCGGTCTCAGAATCGAAGAAAAAAGAACTTCTTCAAAGGTCCCGAGGCGGTGAAGAGGGCGGCGAATGCATATGGGCCGGATGCCACAAACCACGAATCAAGGGAGTTGTTTATTGCTTGGATCATTTATACAAAACTGGTGCACGAAAATGAAGCCGAACATCAAAGGGTGCATGGCTGCGAGGAACGAGCCAGCCAATGCCCCTGTGGTTGAACAAGCCCGGCTTTAACTGGCGGGTTCTCTTATGCGCTTTGTGTTGCGCGAACGATGGCCGATGCGCGCTTGGCGCTTGGTTT
>CAINGK010000131.1 GCA_903848465.1 uncultured Verrucomicrobiota bacterium | reverse complement strand
GGGGATGGCCCGTGTGCGCGATTTTGCCTGCACCTGGCAGTTGATCCACAGCACCGCCGCTTAACTTAACATGGCTTCAAGTGAGGCGGCTTTGCAAGGCGCCAACCCTGGCAAGCCCGCAAGCCGCGAGGCTTGACACCTCCATTGCGACAAAACAAATGTCGCCGCGCGGTTTTCGACCCAAGCAGCCTTCCGAAATCCAAAACAACAATTCCGTGCGAAAAAAGTGTATAAAGACCAGGGCGATAGCCCGCCCGTCTGCGAGCGTTTGGAGACGCCGCCTTGCTCGGTGCCGCTGGAGTCGGGCGGTTTGGCTAAGTGGAGGCTGGAGGATAGGGATGCTCAGTACGCCAAACACGCCCAACCTCCGTCCGGATTCGTGTTGCGCGGCCCGTAGCATGGGTGTGGCGATAACCCGCCCATCTGCGAGCGTTTGGAGACGCCACCTTGCTCGGTGCCGCTGGAGTCGGGCGGTTTGGCGAAGTGGTGGCTGGAGGATAGGGACGCTCAGTACGCCAAACACGCCCAACCTCCGGTCCGAAAAGCGGTAGCTGCGTTGGTGCTTTCTGTGATCGCACTCCAAATGGGCTGCTGACAGGCACGTCATTCTTCGAGCTTCATCCTTCATTTGTCATTCTGCTTTCATTCTTCCATCATTTCCCAAAGCACTGCACCCGGCCATCCATGGTGCTGACGTACACACGACCCTGCGCGACGGTGATGCCGTCCCAGACGGCGGGGCTGGTCAGTTCGAGTCCGGCGCTTTGCTCGCCAGTTTCGGTGTTCACGGCCCACAGCTTGGCACCGCGTTTGCCATCCAGTGCATCGTCTTGCTCCTTGAGTTCTTGCAGGATGGCGGGGTCTTTGGCCGCGAGGCGTTCAAAGGCGTATTCTTCGTCGATCATATCGGGTGCGCCGCTGACGAGCACGGTCTTGCCAGCCAGCGCCATGCTGCGGGCCACGATGGGGACAAAGCGGTCCCAGGTATGCTTCACGAAGCTGCCACCGTTTTTGCCACCACCCCCTTTGGCATCGGCACCGCCTTTGAACCAGAGTGCGCCGCCCACCTTGCCCTTGCCGGACTCGACGCCTGCGCCCACGCCATGCACCTCATTGCCGGAATTGTCGCGGGAGTCGCCGTTGTCGAAGTTGCAGTAGAGCACGGCATCCACCGGCTTGGCCTCTGGCTGCTCAAAGCGCTGCTGCACCTCGGCGGCGGTCAGGGCTTTGTGGTAGATGGCGAATTGATCCAGCAGACCGCTGTATGCACCGGCGTTGTCTTCGGCGACGCCGTTGCCATTGCCCACGATCAGTGGCAGCGCTGGCTTGGCGGTCAGCAGTCCTTCCGCCGTGCCTTCGGCGACAAGTTTACCGTCGATGTAGAGGGTCATCTTTTTGTCGGCAGCGAGCACGCCTACCAGGTGATGCCAGCCGTCAGTGAAGGCTTCAGCGGAGACAATGGTGCTGGCCTTGGAATCACTGCGGATGTGGAACTGCGGCTTGCGGTCGTGGAAGTCGAGGCCCACGCCCTGCTTCGGCCCGCCATGGTTGATGAGGGTGCCGCTGGCTTTGTCTGGCAGCACCCAGGCTTCGACGGTGATGGGGGTCTCTGCGGGATCAATCGCCGGAACATCCGGGAACTGCACGCTGCCAGGCATGGGCGCACCCTTTGCCCGCGCCGCTTTGGCTTCGCCTTTCTTGCCGCCTGCGCCGTTCTTGCCCTTGCCTTTCTTCCTGGCTTCCGCCTCGGCCTTCAAAGTCTCGGCGTGGCCCACCTGCGTTTCCCCCTTGGGCTGCACGGCGAGCGGCACCCCTTTTTCATCCAACACGACGCTGTTGCCTTTGCGCGCCGTGGTGGCGGACTCGGTGTCGTAGGCCTCCTCCGGTGGCGCTTTGGGCGTGGCAAAGAGGGTGTACTCCATCGTGGTGGTCCACTTGTAGTACTGCGCCTCGCGACCGTAGGAGTACACGTTCTTGTCATCGTGGACGAGGATGCGGCCTGCTGGCGCATATTTGCCCGCCTGGAAGTAGCCGCCGTGGCCACCGGCAAAGCTCTTGCCATAGACCCAGTAGCTGCGGTGGAAGTTGGAGTCATCCAGGAAGCCCATCGGAGCAAAGAGGTGCTGCCCCTCGCCTTTGTGCGCGCCGCCCTGCTTGTCGAAATCTCCGCTCACGGGGCCGACTTCCACGCGTATGCCATCGGTCCCGATTTTCTGCGTGCGCAGGAAAGTCCACTTGCCGTCGCTGCTGAGGATGTCGTTAAGAGCAACGGGCATCTGCAGCGTCTTGTGGCGGTCGTTCAAGTCGCCGCCGGTATCGGGATCGCGGTCGTCGTAGTTGATTTTGACCTTCATCTCGCCGGTCTTGGCATCGACGCGGTAGAACCACAGGCCACCGTCGAGGAAGCAGGAATGGCCGGAGACAAAGCTCACGAGTCCGTTTTCCACCAGCACGCTGCCATGCACGGGCCAGACGCTTTCCATCATCTCCCACGCGCCGTGGCTCATCATGACCGGAGCGCCCTGGAACTTCCACACCAGTGCCCCGTCTTTGGCACGCAGGCAGTACACGTTGCCGTCATTGCCGCCGATGAACACCCTGCCCTGCCAGTAGGTCGGTGGTGAATCCATGCGCCCGCCTGCAATGAAATGCCACGCTTCCTTGCCCGTGGCGGAATCGAAAGCATGCAGCGTGTGCTTGTCCACCTCAGACACGAAGGTCAGGCCTGCTGCGCTCGTGGTGGTGCTGAGCGGTGGAGTGAGCTTCACTTCCCAGGCCATGCCGAGGTCCTTTTTCAGATCCTGGTTCGAGTAGCCGCTACGGGCGTTGTCGGAGCGGTAGGTGGGCCAATCCTTGGCATCGGCAGGTGTTTCCGTGATGGCCTCGGCATACGCCGGGCCTTGGGTCAAACGTGCGCTGTCTGCGGTGTGCGGCGGCATGGGGTAGCGTGGCGCGGAGGCCATGGCTGCCATGCCGTCCAGCTTGGCTTCTGGGTAGCAGGCGCAGTTGTGCGGTCCGGCGTAGGTGAGGCCATTGCACGGTAGCACGCCGTAGAGGCAGGCACCGCGCACCCAGTGGTTCAGATCCCAGTGCTGCTTGTCCAGATCGACATACTCGATGCCGGTGCGGGATGGGATGATGAACTTCTCCGTGGCCTTGGCCATGTAGCAGCGATGGTGGAACCAGTAGGTGCCCTGCGGCACGTCGGGATAGAACTGCTTCTTCACCTCGCCCGTGAGCGGATCGCGACCCGTGTACTCGCCAGTTTGATTTCCCTGCGTCGTGCCTGCATTCCATACCAGACCCTGCGCTACAATGACATCTTCCATGCTGCGGTAGCCGCTCTTCTCATGGGAGGAAGACCACAATTCCTTGCCGGTGTCCGCGTTGATGCCCTTCATCTTGCCATCGCCACCGGCATAGAGGATCACGTCGTTGTTGAGCACCACGCGCGGCGCGAAGTTGAATTCATAGAGCTTGCGGCGGGCCTCGGGAATGTCGGCAAAGAGCACCGCACCCGTCTTCACATCGCGACTCGTCAGGCCATCGCCGTTGTAGTACACCATGCGCTTGTCATCCAGAGCGAGGGTGATCGGGCCGACCTTGTCGTCCACCTTCCAGAGCGTCTTGCCGCTGTCGGCGTCGATTGCCATCAGATGCCGCGTCTTGCCATCCCAGTTGAACTCCGTCTCCACGCGCTTCTGATCGCTCTGCTGCTTCACGGCAAACTCCTCGTTCAATCGCCACGCTTCGGGGTTTACCAAGGCATACAGGGTGCCGTTGCGATAGAGCAGTTCCTCCGCGCCCTTGGTCTGCGAATACTCGCGGACCACTTCACCCGTCGCCCCGTCCAGGCAAGTGATGGGATCTGAGATGCCCAGCGTCACATAGACCTTGTCACCAATCGCCGCGAGACGGCGTGTGAGCTGCGTGGGGCCGGACTTCAGCGGCCAGAGATGCGTGCTCCACTGCGGGATGGCTTTCTTCCAGAGAATCGTGCCGTTGAAGGCATCGCGGGCGATCAGCGCAAACTTGGCGGGCATCAGGATGGAGATGCGGCTGCCTTCGTCCATGATGTAATAAAGACGGCCACCCGCACTCACCTCGGCGCTGACTGAGGACATGCGGTCGTGGTGGCGGCTCCAGCGTGGATTTCCCACCCACTGCATGCGTGAAGGCGGACCGGTGAGGACATCCTTGGACGTGGGATTGCCCTTGGAGTCGTAGGCATAGTGCGTCCACTCATCCATGCCCTTGGGCCAGGGCTTCACGATCTTCTCCCAGCCCCCGCCCACCTTGCGCAGCATCGCCACCCCCAGCGGCGTGAGCACGCGGTCGATCTCCGCCTTCGCCACCGCTGCCGCGTCTTCGATGACCAGCAGGTTCACATAATTCTCGATGTAGGGCAGATGCTGCCCATCCCAGGAATCCACCGCCACAGGGCCGTATTGGCCCGCCAGATGAATCGTTTCGCGGATCGCAGGCAGAGCTGCCGCATCCTGCGTGAGGCCCTGGACTTGATAGCTTTTGCTGGCTCGCAGCGCCTGCGTCACCTTGCCATCGCCACAGCCCACATGCACCACGATGCCACCTTTGACGCCGGATTGGGAGAGCACGTCGGCGGCATCATCGGCCAGCAGCGCGGAGGAAAGGAGGAGGCAGGTCAGGAATCGTTTCATGGTGGAGTCGCACACGCGTAACGAATGGCTCAGGCGGGATGTTTCACCCCCCTTTATACTGTCGTGCCTCAGTGTGCCATGTTGCGATCCGCAAAGTTGGAAAACAATGCACAAGCTCATAAGGCGAATCCCCTCTCCCCGCCGAGGATAGTACAAGGCCCAGGAAGCCCTTCGGGGAATCGCAGCGAAGCGAAGATAGACTGCCGCAGGCAGCCCGCAGGGCAAACGCAGTGAGTCAAAGGCCGGGTGAGGGGCCATCCCCAAGCTGGCGCTGGCATCAGCCTGCTGCGGCGGCGGAGCGGTATGCCTGCTCGCAAACGGTGGTTTTTAGCGGCGCGCTGATCGACGGGCAGGAGAGCCCATCGTACTAATGGTGGATTTACCTCGCGGCCTGTGAGACAACACCCGCCCGCCCCTTTTCCACGCCCATGCTCCGCTTTAATCTCTTTGGCTTCCCGATCCTGATCCACTGGATGTTTTGGCTCAATACCGCACTCATGGGCGGTGGCTTGGGTGCTAATTCTCCAGGGCAGTTGCGCGAGCTGCTGGCCTGGGTGGTGGCGGTCCTGCTCTCCATTTTGATTCACGAACTGGGGCACGCGCTAACCATGCGCAACTTCGGCGACCACCGGGTGGGCATCGTACTGTATGCCTTCGGTGGCCTGGCGCAGGGCAGCAAACCGCGCACCCGCCAGGAAGACCTCCTGGTCAGCGCGGCAGGGCCGGGGCTGCAAATCCTCGCCGGATTGGCCGTGGGCTGGTCCATGACGCTCTGGCCGCCGTCCTCGCTCTGGCTGCATCAGATGCTGGATGGATTCACCGTGGTCAGCATTTTCTGGGCACTGCTCAATCTGGTGCCTGTGCTGCCACTGGATGGCGGGCGGCTCTGCCAGGCCTATCTGGGGCCGAACAAGCTGCGGCAGGCGCTGACCATCAGCATCGTCTGCGCCGTGGCCTTGGCGCTGCTGTCCTTTGAGCGTGATCTCTGGCTGGGCCTGCAAAACGGCGTGCTGGGCCTGCTGGAGATTCGCGCGGGGAATCGCGTTGGCGGTGGCTTTTTTACCCTGCTAGTCTTCGGCATGCTGGCCTGGAACAATTGGAAGCAGTTGCGCAATGAGCCGCAAATTCCGTGGATGAACGCACGTTGAGAGTGCATTGGACTCTATCCGTCCCCCTGATGCGCCTTCTTCGACCCCTTTTTATCCTCTGTGCGGCAACCACCCTGGCTGCCGCCCAACCCGCCAAGCCGGAACTGATCTCCCCGCAGGTCAAAGCCGCCGTGGACAAAGCCGTGGCCTGGCTGATCAAGCAGCAAAAATCGGCAGGCTACATCGTGGATGAAAAGTCCGATGCTAAGCCGAAGCGCGGCGATCTGCCCTCCCACAGCGCAGCGATGACCTCGCTCGCCCTCATGGGCCTGGCCTCCGTGGGCCACATGCCGGACGACCCCACGCCAGAAGGCGCGGCCTGCGGCAAAGCCCTGCGATTTATCGTGGAAGGCGTGGAGCCGGATGAAAACGGCTACCTCGGCCGCAGCGACCGCTCACGCATGTACGGCCACGGCATCATGTCCCTCATGATGGGCGAGATGATCGGCCACGCGCCGGATGAAGCGACAGACAAACGCCTGCGCAAACAACTGGAGGGCGCGATTCAACTCATCATCCGCTCCCAGCAGGTGCCAAAGAGCGAGGCCAACCGCGGCGGCTGGCGCTATGAGCCAAGCTCCAGCGACAGCGACATCTCCGTGAGCGTCTGGCAGGTGATGGCACTGCGCGCCGCGAAGAACGCGGGCTTTGAGGTACCCAAAGGTGCCATCGACAACGCCGTGTCCTACATCAAACGCAGCTACCGCGTGGAGCGCGACTCCAACGGCAACCCCAAAGCCGATGCCGCAGCTTTCAGCTACGAGCCCTACGGTGGACGCCAGACCTTCTCCACCACCGCCGCCGGGCTGCTTTCTCTCCAAGTCTGCGGCCAGTATGAAACCGCCGAAGTCCTCGGCTCCGCCAACTGGCTCATGAAGTCCCCGCCTGAACTCAACGAGCCCTGGTTCTTCTACGGCTGCTACTACTACGCCCAGGGCATGTACCAGCGCGGCGGCGACCACGCCGCCACCGCCCGCCAAAAGACCGAGCAGACCCTCATCGCCGCCCAGGGTCAGGACGGCAGTTGGTATCCACGCAATGGCAATGAGAAGAGCGCCGGTGCGGTCTATGCAACGTCGCTAGCGTTACTTAGCCTGAGTGTGCATCATCACTTTCTGCCGATTTATCAGAAGTAGTTAATTGGCACTTAAGCGATCAAAAGCGCACCTTGAGTCAAGCCCTTGCATGGCATGGAAATGGCTTGCACACTAGCGGTAAACCCCACGTCCATTGGTTGCCTTTGATCTCTTAGAGCCTGTCCGGCAAAAAGCATGAGCTGCTATAAATGGGTGAGAGCCCTGAGGTTGAGATTGATCATGGCAAGATAGACCAAGGACTCGTGATGACGCGGGTTGCGTTCATGATCGCGGTTGAGCCTGCGGCATTT
>CAINGK010000130.1 GCA_903848465.1 uncultured Verrucomicrobiota bacterium | reverse complement strand
CTCCACCCGACCCTCAACATATTTCGTGCTGCGATACTCGTAGCCCTCGCGCACGCCAAACGCGTGATACAGCAAACTCTGGCTCATCCTGAACTGTTGCCATCACCTTTCTCCTTCTGCACCAACTTCCCGGATGAACCATCTTTTTCAGCATCCCAGGTCTGTGCAGGGACGTCATCGCCACCCGCACCGACGGTGCCGGTCTCATGAATCCGCATCGACCACAAAAACTGGTCGCTGTTCAGCACCTCGCCGATGTCCACCACGAAGTCGAGCGTGTCGCCCGCTTTGAAGACCAGCGTGTCAAAGTTCAGATCCGCACTGCCCTGATGCAGCCTCCCCGCATGCAGGCGTCCCTGCTGGTTGTGGCTGATGAATGAGCGGATGCCGTCCCCCGGCGCTGGCTCATGCAGCAGGGTGGACTTCACCGCATACGTGCCATCCGCTGGCGCGATCCATCGCCGCACCACTGCATGCTTCCGGTCATTCCCCGGATGCCCGCCCGTCGCAGTGAGCTGCGCCCAGCCCAGCTTGGCATTCGGCCATGCCTCATCCCCCTGCCACGCACTGCCGGTAAAGTGCGGCAGCGGTTTGAAGTCCTTCACCCGTCCAGTGCTCTCATCCCACTCGCCGACGCCATACTGCCATGACTTCGAGTGATCCACCTGCGCAATGACCCGTGGCTCATCCTCCTGCACAAAGCGCAGCGCCTGCTCCATTTCACCCGCCGTCGGCTTCCGCTGAAACAGATGCTCATAAATGCGCCGGACACGTGTCGCCGCATCTGCTCCTTTGACATCCGCACGCCCCAGCAGTTCCTTCGCCTGCTGCACCACGAACGGATGGTTCATGCCAAACAGCGCCTGCTGCGGCACGGTGGTCTCCGTGCGCTGTGGGATGGAGAGATCCGGATTCGCAAAGTCAAAGGTGTGCATCACGGCGGGCACGTTTTCACGGTCCACCAGTGTGTAGAGCGTGCGGCGTTGATTGCCTGCGGCAAACAAGGGCAGGGGAGCACCACCCACCTCCAGGTTCAGCCGCCCCGCAGCCATGAGCCATGCATCACGCGCTTCCTCAAAGCTGAGTCGGTGCGGGTTCATGCGCCACAGCAGCCGGTTGTCCGGATCTGCATGCGCCGGATCCACCGCACTGCTGCCGCTGCTCTGCTGATACGTCTCCGACATCATGATCAGCCGGTGCATCGCCTTGATGCTCCACCCCGAGTCAATGAAACGTCGCGCCAGCCAGTCGAGCAATTCAGGATGGCTGGGCGCTGTGCCCTGTTTGCCAAAGTCACTCGGCGTGCTCACCAGCCCACGCCCAAAGTGGTGCTGCCAGATGCGGTTCACCATCACCCGCGCCGTCAGCGGATTGCGCGGATCAATGATGGCCTTGGCAAGCTCCAGCCTCCCGCTGCCTTGCGTGAAAGGCTGCTGCGCACCAAACAAACTCAAAAACTGCCTCGGCACCGCATCTCCCTTCGTCAGCGGATTGCCACGCAGCAGCACACGCGGCGTGCTCGGCAGCGCGCGGTCCACCAGCACGGTCGCCTGCTCCGGTGCAGATCTGTTACTGAGAAGATAACGATCCACCTCGCCCTGCGCCTTCCACAGCTCGGTGATGATCCCCGTTGGGAAATACATCTCATTGTTTGTGATGTGCTCGTCAGGCACATAAGCCGGCGAATCAGGCCTCTTGAGAGCTTCTTCTGTCAGTTCGATCCTGGGATGCGTTTCCACCCACGCTTTCCAGCGATGAACGATGAAAGGATTGATGTCCTGCCCATCGATGATCTGGTCGAAACCCTGCTCGGGATATTTGTCCAGCTCCGTCAGCGCCTTCTGATAGTCCTTCACCCGCACCCGCGTGCGCGCCATCTGCTCCTCACGACGCTTCGTCATCAGATTATGATTCTTCTTCACCAGCTCTGCCAGCTTGGGATCTTCCCCCGTCGCACACGGCACCACCGCCTCAGCGCAGCTTTGGAACACGCCATACAGTGCATAATAGTCACGCGTTGGAATGGGGTCGAACTTGTGATCATGGCAGCGCGCGCAGGCCACGGTGAGCCCCAGCGTGCCACGTGTCACCACATCAATGCGGTCATCAATGATGTCATGCGACACCCCAAGAAAGCGCCGCCCCAGCGTGAGAAATCCCATCGCCGCCAGATCCGGTGATTTCGGTGGCACCACCTGGTCCGCAGCCATCTGCAGCAGCAGAAAGCGGTCATACGGCATGTCCTCGTTCAGCGCCCGCACTACCCAGTCGCGGTAAGCCGTCGCATGCACCCAGCGCTTTTCTTCACGGGCATACACATAGCCCTTCATGTCCGAATACCTCGCCACATCCAGCCAGTGCCGGGCCCACTGCTCTCCATACTGCGGTGAGGCCAGCAGCCTGTCCACGAGTTGAGCAAACGTCCCGCCCTGCACTGCATCTGGCGACAGCCCCGTGAGGTCAAAACTGGCCCGGCGGATCAACGTGCGCTCATCCGCCCGTGGCGAAGGTTGCAGCCCCTGCTCCGCCAGCTTGCGCCGCACAAACTCATCAATGCTCCCGCTTGTCTCAGGCCGCAGCGGCTGAAATGCCCAGTGCTTCGCAGCAAACGCGCTGGCGGAGAACATCAGTACACCAAGCTGGACAATGAAACGAAGCATCGAGCTCTTACTACGTCCGCAGACACAGATGTCCTTCCATTCGCTTCGTGATGGAACAACGCCATCGACAGCCGCGCTTTGCCCGTTTATTTCGCTGCATGTTCACAGGCCTCGTAGAAACCACCGGCAAAGTCATCTCCTTGGAACCTCGCGGCGAAAGCGCACGGCTGACCCTGCACGTCGGCAGCATTGCGGCCGAACTCACCGACGGCGAAAGCGTGGCCGTCAATGGCTGCTGCCTCACCGTCACCACCAAGGATGCCAACTCTCAAACCGCCAGCTTCGATCTCCTCATGCAAACCTTGAAGGTCACGAGTCTCGGCGATTTGAAGCCCGGCTCTCTCGTTAATCTGGAGCGCGCCATGGCCATCGGCGCACGTTTCGGCGGTCACTTCGTCCAAGGTCACGTCGATGCCACGGTCAAGCTGCTCGATTGGAGCGAGCACGGCCAGGATCACCGGCTCGAAGTCGAGATCCCGCCAGAGCAGCGCGGCCTCATCATCCCCAAAGGCTCCATCTGCCTTGATGGCATTTCACTCACCGCAGCCGAAGTCACCGAAAAATCTGTCGTCTGCTGGATCATCCCCCACACCTTCCAGCTCACCAATCTTCACACCAAAAGGCCCGGCGACCGTCTCAACGTGGAGTTCGACATGCTCGGCAAATACGTGCGCGAGCTCATGCGCGCCATGAAGTGAGCATCCACGAGTCTAGGCAGGCCGTTACCATTCCGATGCCGGTTCTCGAAGTCCACTCTCTCACCAAAAGCTACGCGGCACGCCCCATCCTGCGCGGCGTGTCCTTCAGCCTCAATCAAGGCGAGCGCGTGGCGCTTCTCGGCCCCTCCGGCAGCGGCAAAACCACCGTGCTCAACTGTGTTGGCGGTGTGGATCGCGCAGACACCGGCAGCGTCTCAATCGCAGGCCATGTGCTGGCAGATTTAAACGCAGATGGCCTCGCGCAACTGCGCCGCAGTCACATCGGCACCGTATTTCAGTTCTATCACCTTCTACCCACATTGAGTGCTGCGGAAAACATCGAGCTTCCGCTGCAGCTTCTCGGTGTGCCCACCCACGAGCGCGAAACACGCGTGCGGCAGCTCTTGGATCGCGTGGGCATCGCGCATCGTGCTGCCGCACTGCCCGGCCAGTTGTCCGGCGGCGAGATGCAACGCGTGGCCATTGCGCGCGCTGTAGTGCATCGCCCCACTCTGATTTTGGCCGATGAACCCACCGGCAGCCTCGACACCGCCACAGGGACACAGGTGCTCGATCTTCTGGCGGAAATCGTGCAGGAAACCCAGGCCGCCCTGCTGCTCGTCACGCACAGCCCGGACGCCGTGAAACACTGCCAGCGTGTACTTCGCATGCAGGACGGTCAGATCGTCGAAGGCGCATGAGCACGGTGCTTCTCATCCTGCGGCGCTGCGCCTTGCGGCACTGGCGGCTGGCTTTCAAACAGCAGCTGGCCCTCATGCTCATCCTCGCGCTCGGTTCTAGCGTGTATCTGGCCGTGCGACTGGCCAGCAATGCCGCTCTCTCAGGCTTCGAAACCTTCACCGATGGCGTCACACGTCAGCCCGATTGGACGGTGCAAGCACTCACAGGTTCCCTCCATGAAGCCGATTTGCGCATGATGCGCGAGGCTCTGGGTCCACGACCCGTGAGCCTCCTCCCCGTAGTGGAGGAAACCGTGACGCCTGCACTCGACAAAGGAAACGGCGAGATCGGCTCACGCGCCACCTGGCGTCTCCTCGGCGTGGATTTTATCGCACTGCTCAATCTCCGTGGTGAAGCCCCCGCAGGCCTCGGCGCATCAAACATGCAATCAATGCATGCGGGTGTTTACGTCAGTCCAAAGCTCGGTGCAAAAGCTGGCGAAGATCTGCGCCTCATCGTCGATGATCGCGTGATCACTCTGAAGGTCGCCGGGGTCGTTCCAGAGGTGCCCGGAGTCCCCAGCCTTCCAGCTCATCTGCTCCTGATGGACCTGCCTGAAGCGCAAACAATCTTGCAGCGCGGAGATCGCATCGACCGCGTCGAGGTCCTCTCACAAGACAGCGCCACCTTTCCCCAATTACGCGAGGAAACCGGCACACTGCTCAAGTCTCACTGGCAGGTGCGCGGCGGTTCGGACCGTCGCCAACTCGCAGGCACCATGACCCAGGCCTTCCGTCTAAATCTCACCATCCTCTCGCTGCTGGCGCTTCTGGTGGGAGGCTATCTCATCTTCCAGGCACTCGATGGCGTCGTGCTCAGGCGGCGCAATGAGATCGGCATTTTAAAATCCCTCGGCGTCACGGATCGCGCCATTCAAATCGCCTTTCTCCTCGAAGCAGCGCTACTCGGCCTCTGCGGTGGTGGACTCGGCGTGCTGCTCGGCTGGCTCGGGGCACAGGCTGCCGTGGGCGGTGTCACCAAGACCATGAACGCTCTCTACGGTGCCACCAGCGAACAGCAGGCCGCTCTGAGTCTGCGTGAAGCACTTCTGGCATTGTCGATCTCTATCCTCGCAAGTCTCATCGCCGCATGGTGGCCCGCGCGCATGGCCGCACGCACCCCTCCGGCCCACATGCTCGGACATCACGCGACGCCGTTTGAAGGTGGCACCGTATGGCGCGTCGAATGGATCGGCTGGGCAATGATGCTCTCCTCCATTCTTCTGGCGCAACTCCCCGTCCTCCGCTTTGAAAATGGCACACGTCTCCCGCTTGCAGGCTACACCGCCGCATTGCTGTGGCTCGTAGGTGCCGGATTGGCAGCGAGCACCATTTTGCGCCTCGTCGCTCAGAAGAAAGCACTGTCCGCCGTCTGGCGCATCGCACTCTCCCATCTTCGTCGTCCGACCGTTCGTCATCGCTTCGCAGTCGCAGCTTTGGCCAGCGCCGTGGCAATGACCACAGGCATGGCAGTCATGGTCGCGAGCTTCGACCACACCATGCGCGGCTGGATCGATCGCACCATGAAGGCCGACATCTACGTCAGCAGTGCCGGGGCGCAGAGCGCATCCTCTACTCACGCCATCACACAAAAGACGGTGGCAGAGCTTGGGCAGGAGCCAGGAGTCGAAGAACTCGCTTTCGTTCAGGCAAAGACGCTTGTCTGGCATGGCGGCGAAGTCTTGATCCTCGGTACCAATCCTGTCTTTACACACAAACATGATCTCTATGCGTGGGTGCAGGCACCGAAGCGTGAGCTTTGGTGGCAGGTGGAAGACGGCATCACACCCGCCATCATGAGCGAAAGCTGGAGCGAACGCTTCGCCACTCATGTCGGCGATGTAATCGACCTCGCAGGTCACAAAGTGCGCATTGTGGCGATGAACGCCGAGTACGGCAACGAGCGCGGATCACTCACACTGCCCTCCACCGTGTTCCGCGCATGGTTTGACACCGACGAAGCCTGGCGCGTTGCCCTCATGTTGAAACCCGGCGTGGATGCCGAAACCGTTCGCAGCCACATCGAAGCCAGGCAGCCCGGGCTGAGTGTGTTCACCAATGCGCATCTCCGTCGCGAAGCCCTCCGCATCTTCCGACAGACCTTCTCCGTGACGCATGCCCTGGAGGTCATCGGCGTGATCGTCGCCGTGGTGGGCCTGGGCCTGGCACTCACAAGCCTCTTGCTCGAACGCCGTGCCGTGCTGGCCACGCTGCACTCGTTGGGCATGACGCGCAGAGAGGTCGCAAAGTCGGCCGCTCTGGAAGGCCTCGGCGTGGCATGCGCGGGCGCATTCACCGGCATCGCCGCAGGCCTGTGGCTCGGCTGGCTGCTCGTTTATCGCATCAATAAACAGTGCTTCGGCTGGACCCTGCAGTTTCACGCCGTCTGGTGGCATCTCGCCTTGCTCGGCGTTGCGGTGATCGCCACCGGCATGCTGGTCGCCGCCTTGGTCGGACGCTGGGCCGCGCTGTTGCCACCAGAACACACCGAGGAATGACATGAAGCTCACGATCCTGCTCTTTCTCATCCTGACCTCATGGCTGCACGCACAGACCACTGCGGACGGCTTCGCGCTGCCTCAGCCAGGAAAAGCCTTTGCCTTCCCACGTGATCACGGCAGCCATCCTGAATTCCGCACCGAGTGGTGGTATGTCACCGGGCACCTCGATGCCAAAGACGGTCATCGCTTTGGCTTTCAGGTGACGTTCTTCCGGCAAGCCCGGCGCGAGGACGGCAAAACTCTGCAACTCCATCTTGCCCACGCCGCTCTGCTAGATGCACAAACGGGCCGCTTCCTCCACGAGGAACGCCTCAACCGCGCAGGTTGGGACGCCGCTTCATCCGAAACAACCCTCGCAGTTCAAAATGGCAACTGGTCCCTCAAGCTCGATGAATCGACGCACCACCTGCACATCGCCGCGACGGTGAAAAACGAAGCCCTGCTCCAACTGGAACTCGAAGCCATAAAGCCGCTCGTCATCTTCGGCAAAAACGGCGTGTCACGCAAAGGCGCGTCCGAAACAGCCGCGAGTCATTACCTCACTTGGCCACGCTTGAAGACCACGGGTACCGTCAAATTGGGCGCGGTCGAACACACCGTGACCGGCGAAGCATGGATGGATCACGAGTTCAGCAGCAGCCAGTTGGAGGAAGGCCAGGTGGGCTGGGATTGGGCCGCCGTGCAGCTCAAAGACGGACGTGAAATCATGGTCTATCGCATGCGCAGGAAGGATGGGTCACTGGATGCAGCCTCGACACTGGCCGTGGTGGAGCGTGACGGCAAGGTGCGCCATCTCACAAGCAATGCCTTCACCTGGGAGGTGCTGGGAATGTGGAAAAGCCCGCGCAGTGGCGCGGAGTATCCAAACCGTGTCCGGCTTCGCTTTGAAAATGAATCTCTGGAGCTGAAACCCCTGACAGCGGATCAGGAGCAGGACGGCGGCATCACACGTCTGCCCTATTGGGAAGGTGCCTGCGATGTCATCGATTCACACGGACAGATCACAGGCCGGGCCTTTCTTGAGCTCGCCGGATATGCAGGTGATCTGGCAGGCCATCTGACGCCGAAAGCCGTGAGGTGATGCGGGCATTGCCTCGCTTCGGTGCCTGCCAGCAAAGCGAATGTCTCCAGCACACCCTAGGAGTATTTAACGTCCTTGCGCGGTTCCATCTCGAAGGAGGTCGATTCCTGCTCGGAGATGTTCGGCTTCAGCACTTCCTCACGGAACTTGAAGTAGTGCGGATCATCCTGGCAGATGGCGAGCTTGTCCATGCTCTCGACTTCGAGATAAACGAACCACGGGTAGGGGTCGGAAGGATTGACGCGCTTGCCCGTTTTGACCGTGAGCACCTCCGGAACTCTTAGCAGCATGACACGAGTCTGAGACATCATCTGCTCCAGTTTTTCCTCCGTGACTTGGGGCTTGAGCTGAAACAGACTGAGATAGGCGATCATGCAGGCAGACTAGGTTTTCCAGTCGAGGACGCCCTTCTTCCAGGCATAAACGAAAGCAACGAGCAGGATGGACACGAAACCGGTAGCCACTGCGAGGATTGAGGGGCCAAAGGCGGCAAGGTAGTCCTTGTAAATGATGGCCCAGGGATAGAGAAAGACGACTTCGATGTCGAAGAGCACGAAGAGCATCGCCACGATGTAGAACTTCACGCTGAAACGCGGCTGGCTGTCGCCCACTGGAAGCATGCCGCACTCGTAGGCGGAATCTTTGATCGTGTTGCGCTTGGCTGATTTGCCGAGGAGCGCCGAAGCGATCAGGGTCACTACGGCAAAACCACTGGCGATGACAATTTGGAGCAGAACTGGAATGTAATTCTCAAACATGGGGGTGAATGATGTGAGATGGGTAGCGAGAGGACGGGCAGCGTCAAACCCGGAAACAAAAAGGGCCGCCCTGCACGGAGGCAGAGCGGCCCGAAATAGCTCAAAGCATCAGCCACGGGCAGCAGCAGCAGCCGTGGTACGGGCCACTACGGCTGCGCTCCGGGCAGCGATGGCGGCGTTATGGGCGGCACGCAGGCCGTCGAGGCCGCGGTAAGTCTTGCCAACCTTGGCGCACAGGCCGCGGCTCACGAGATTCTGCAGCTTCTCATAGGAGCGCAGGCGCAGCATTTCTTCGCCGCCGCTCACCGCGTTTTTCAGCTTGAGATTGTCATATACCAATCCAAACAGGGTGTTGAATTCATAAGTCTCCGGCTTTGAGAGAACATTGACTAACTCGTCAGTGACATGATCAGGGACTCGGCGGGAGAAGCGTGTCTTACGTGTCGGTGTGGTGGTAGGCATATGGACCACTAGCTTACCACAACTTGCGTTACTTTGCGACGGTTTTGTGAGTGCGCGGGGATTTTTCTCCTACGCCGCATGAGCAGTGAAAGAAAATGGCGATTGCCCCGTTTTACTATGTCGGCCTCTCTGGCTTGTATTTACATGGCATGGTCGAATTTTAGTGGCTTAAGGGCTAGCACCGCGCCAAAACGGTCGCCCCCCAGCTACTTGGTGGCTATCTTATAAAGCGCTCCGCTACTCCGAATAAAAAGCGCCCCATCAGCCACAGCGGGAGAGGCGGTGATCTGTTCCCCGAGTTGATTTTGACCGATCAGCTCAAATTTTTCCGCTGAGGCACGCACCAGAAAGCATTCCCCACGATCATTGCAGAAAAGCAGCTTGTCCCCCAGTACCAGCGGCGCAGGCACATGCTTGCCCGCCAGACGGTCATCCCAGAGATCCTTGCCAGACTTCACATCCACTGCACTGACAATCCCACCACGGGTGGTTTGAAACAGCGTGCCATTCACCAGCACCGGCGCGGCTTCGCTGGCATTGCGTTTCTCCCGATCCCACAGCACATGACTGTCAGTGATGTCTCCAGTCATCTTGTCGTCAATGCGGACGCAGATCGTGTGGGCGCGCTCTGAACCGGTATTCAGAATCAACATGTCCCCAAATCGCAGCGGTGGGATAGCTGCATTGAATCCACCGTGGCGTATCGTCCACAGTTCCTTGCCAGTGTTGACTTCATAGCCAAACGCGGCGCGCGATCCCACGGAAACGAGCACCTCTTTGCCCCCCATCTTAAACACGCCTGGTGTATGGTAAGCTTTGCGCATGTCCCCATCCCGCGTGGGTTTGCCTTCCTTGTCGAGATCGCCGTAGTCGGTGGTGCGGGCGGTTTTCCACATGCTTTTGCCGGTCTTCTTATCCAGCGCGGTGACGTACTGCTGGTCAATGCCGTCGAAGGTTAGGATGATCAGGTTACGGTAAATCACTGGCGATGAACCAGGTCCGCGAAAATGGCGCGCATTGATGTCGCGGCGCTCCCACACTTTCTTGCCGGTCGCGGGGTCGATACGTGCAGTCCCATAGGTGCCGAAGTGAACATACAGCGCATCCTCTTCAAGCACCGGCGAAGGGGCCGCGTAGTTATTGATGGGATTGCCAAGCTCCTCCGGCGCGGCGTTTTCAAAGGCCAGCAGGTGGTGGACGATCTTCCCGCTGTGACGGTCGATGCCATAGACGTACTGATGGGTGCCGTCAGTCGTGGCGGCGGTGAACCAAATCATGTCGCCACCGATCACCGGGGAAGAGTGCCCCTGCCCTTCAAGTGGTGTGCGCCACGCAATGTTTTTGCCGGAGGTGCTGTCCCACGCCAATGGTACCCGTGCCACGTCCGCCGTCGGTACGATGCCGTCCTGCGTGGGGCCGCCCTTGCCAGGCCAGAATACAGGCTTCGTGGCTGGCTGGGCGCTCGCGAGAACGGACAACAGGGCAAGAGAGATGGCAGTGAGGGCAGGCGTGCGGATCATAGGCATGAAGTTGACGGAGCTGGTGGGAAATTCTTTCGCCGCTGAAAAGAGCATGCATGGTTGGCCGCATCCAGCCGTATCCCTCGATGACCATGAAAAATGCCATTCTTATCTGCCTCGCCCTCAGCCTGAGTGCTCACTCTCTCCGCGCTGAAGACAGTCTCAATGACCAGCTCCGCCGTGCTGCCGAGAAGTTTAAAAATGAATTCTCCAAGATGAAGGAGCAAAACAACGGCAAAGGCGGCGAATGGCACAAAAAATCCAAGGAGCACCTAGCCGCCAGCCGCGAAGACTTTCTCAAGCAGTCTGGTGCTGCACTCACCCGCTGGAAGGCAGACATCGACGTGCTCAAGGATCAGGGCGGCCGCGACTACTTCAAAACTCGCGTCTCCGCCCTGGAGCAGCATCATGCCTTTGCCGTCAAAGAGCAGGAAACACTCGCCGCCATCACCGACGACGCTCAGTTCCGTGCTCGACAGAAGAGCTTTGATAAAACCCTGTGGACGCTTGAAGCTGCTGTTGAGCAGGCTCAAGAAGAGGCAGGTCTTTGAGCACAAGCTCTGCCCATTACGCCGCAACCACGGCGCGGCATTGCCTTGTTGCAGCGGTTAGGGTGGAGTAGCCTCAAGCCAACCACACCATGAAAAAGCTTCATCACGTCATCGCCGCCATCGACTTCACCATGTCCTGCCGCAGCGCACTGCGGGAGGCGGTACACCGCGCCTCACTCGACGGTGCTGCCATCACGGTCGTCCACGTCATGGACGAGTTCCTGGTGCATGAACTCAAGAGTGCCCTTTCCACCGATCAAGCCACGATCCGTGCCGATTGGCTACAACGGCTCAAGAAATTTGTCACCGATGCCGAGGTGGGTGACGGAGTGAATGCCGAAGTTCGCATCGGCAATCCGTTTACCGAACTTGTCGAGGCCTGCCGTGCCCACAGCGCCGACTTGCTCGTCATGGGGGCCAAGGGCTCGCGCAATGAACCGCATCGCATCGGCGTCATCGCCGCCAAGTGCGTACGCAAAGCCCCTGTCGATGTCCTCGTGGTGCGTGAAGATGCCGTGGGGCCGTTCAAGCGAATCGTTGCCTGTGTCGATTTTTCCGAAAACTCCGCTAAGGCGGTGCAGTGCGCGCTGCATATCGCGCAGCAGGATGGGGGTTCGCTCGACTGCCTGCATGTCTATCAAAGCGCCCTTGCCATGTCGCTTGATTACGGTGGCTTTGCTCCTTCGCTGCCTGCCACTTACGATCCTGAGGCGCTGGCAAACTGGCGCAAGGATCTCGCTGCTTTCCTTGAGCCACTGACTCGTGATGCGGGAGCTGTGGCGGTCACCCAGCATGTCACGGAGCGGGTGAACATCCGTGAAGCCATTCTGGATCACGTCAACAAGGTGCATGCCACCCTGGTGGTACTCGGCACCCGTGGGAAATCTGGCCTGCGCGAGATGCTCATCGGCACCACGGCAGAAAAAATCGTGCAGCACGCGCATTGCTCAATCCTCGCCGTGAAGCCCGATGGCTTCGTCATCGCTGCCGAATAAAAATTTTCCGTTCATGAAGCGGCCCCCGACAGACGAACCCAGCATCGCCGATTTGCAGGCAGCGCTCCACGCTAGCGAGCAAATCTCCAGCGCCATCGTCGAGACGGCGGTCAATGCCATTATCACCATCAATGGTACGGGTATCATCGAAACCGCCAACACCGCCACGGAGCGTCTCTTCGGCTACCAATCCTCCGAAATCATCGGCAGAAACATCAGCATGCTCATGCCGCAGCCTTATCGTGACCGGCATGACAGCTATGTTCAGAACTACCTGAACAGTGGTGTGAAGCGCATCATTGGCATCGGGCGTGAAGTCGTGGGGCTGCGCAAAGACGGTTCGGTCTTTCCCATCGACCTCTCCGTGGGCGAGGCTGTGCTGCCCAGCGGCCGCCGCATCTTCACCGGCATCATTCGGGATCTCACTGAGCGCAAGGCGCTGGAGGACAAGATTCTCCACATCAGCGAAGAGGAACAGGCGCGCATCGGCCAGGACATTCACGATGATTTGTGCCAGCAACTCGCCGCCATCGGTTGCCTCGCCAAGGTGGCGCAAAAAAGCCTCACTAAAGCTGGTAGCCCCGAGGCGCAAAGTCTGGCGGAAATCGTCCAACTCATCAGCAAAGCCAACACTCGTGCGCGTGAAACGTCGCGCGGTCTCATGCCTGTGGTGATCGATTCTGGCGGTCTGATGGCGGCACTTGAGGAACTCGCGCAAAGCACTGCCCGCGCCTTTGAGATTGCGTGTGAATTTCGTTACGACAATCCGGTACAGGTGGCCGACAACAAGATTTCCGTGCAGTTCTTCCGCATCGCCCAGGAGGCCGTCTCCAATGCCGTGAAGCATGGCCAGGCAAAGCGGGTGGACATTCATCTGGCCCGCCAGAGCGGCAGCATCGTCCTCACCGTTCGGGACAACGGCGTCGGCATCCCCGACTCACCAGCCAAAGGAACTGGCATGGGCCTCTTGACCATGAGCCATCGCGCTCAAATGATGGGGGGCACACTCAAACTCGAGCCGCGCGCCGGCGGCGGCACCCAGGTCACATGCAGCGTTCCCGCACCAGCGAAAAATCTGTGAAGCGCCTCGTCCTCATCGACGATCACCCCATCATGCGCCACGGCCTCGCGCAGTTGGTCCGTGCCGAGGATGGACTCGATGTTGTCGGCGAGGCCGGCAGTGCGCGCGAAGGGCTCGAAGTCGTGGGCAGACTCAAGCCCGATCTCGCGGTCATTGACCTCACCCTCCCGGACAAGAACGGCCTTGAACTCGTCAAAGATATCCGCGCCTTGCATCCCACCACCCAATGCCTCGTGCTCTCCATGCACGATGAAACGCTCTATGGCGAGCGTGCGCTACGCGCCGGTGCCCGTGGGTATGTGATGAAGGAGGAGGCCGCAGACAATCTCGTCACCGCCATTCACAAAGTCATCAGCGGTGGTCTCTACATCAGTGAGTCCCTCAACGCGCGCATGCTTGAGCAGGTCACCGGTTCCTCACGCTCCAAAGCCACCGGCATGGACGCCCTCACGGACCGCGAACTCGAAATTCTGGCGCTCATCGGCAAAGGAGTCGCCACCAAAGTCATCGCTGCGCAGCTCAGCATCAGCGCCAGAACCGTTGAAGCCCATCGTGCCCACATCAAAGAAAAACTCAGCATGACGGACGGCTCCGCCCTCGTGCGCTACGCTGTGCAATGGGTAGAAAATCAGACGAAAGTGTAGTGACCGCTGCCTTCATGGGTGACCAGTTCATTCACTGGAACCAATTCCTACCATGATCGGCAATGAGAAAGCAGCATGCCTCTTTCTAACCGTTATTAAGGTCTTCATTCTCAGGCACCGATGTCCTTGATCAGACCGACACTCGTTGGGTTCGATGCCAAAGCTCAATAGCGGTCATACACCAAGGCTGCTGCGAAAAAGGGTCTTCGGTAGTGCTGCCGAACCTGCGTTTGCGCAGGGTGCGGAGGTGCTGTACGCAGGGAAACAACCTCAAATATTGATGAAATTTGCGTTGACGCTTTGTGGGGCGCGCTCATAAACTGATCATACGGCAACCGCCGCCAACAACACTATGGCCAAGAAAGCAACCAAAGCAAAACCGGCAGCCAAGAAGGCTGCGAAAGCACCAGTAGCCAAAAAGGCTGCGAAAGCTCCAGCAGCCAAGAAAGCTGCGAAAGCACCCGCCGCCAAAAAAGCTGCGAAAGCAAAACGGAAACCCAATCCTGCGCTCATGAAGCCAGTGCAGCCTGACGCGGTCCTCGGAGCCGTCGTCGGTACCAAGCCCGCTCCTCGTGGTCAAATCACGAAGAAGCTGTGGGACTACATCAAGAAGAACGGTCTCCAGGACGCTAAGAACAAGCGCAACATCAATGCCGATGACGCATTGAAGGCGGTGTTCGGCGGCAAGAAGACGGTGAGCATGTTTGAGATGACCAAGCTGGTCTCCAAGCACATCAGCGCCTAATTCCATCCTGTATTCCTGACGCCGCGCTTGGTTCATTCCAGGCGCGGCGCTTTTTTTGCTCACGGCACAGGGGCCACGTAGTCCAGCTCCATGAACTCCACGACTTCAGGAATCCAGCGTTGCTGTACAAAGGTCGTGTGATCGGGGTGGTTGCTGTAAAATGCGTACGCGGCTTCGTCGGCAAACTCCATGGAAAGTCCGAAGGTGAAGTTGTTCTTGCCACTCCTTTGACGCAGACACTCAAATTTCTGCACGCCTGCGATTTTCGCGAGTTCACAGGCAGCTTGCAAAAAATCGCGCTCAGCAGTTGAGCCGTGAACGTGCTTGAGACGGAAGGCGACCGTGTGGCGAATCATGGCGGCACGATGAACGTTAGGTGAGCAAAGTCAAAAACCAGCACTACTCAGACCAGTCAATTGCAGCGGTAGCATGACTCAAATTGTATGCAGGCGCTTCCGCTCTCCTCACGCGTCAAGCATGGGCGCTTTATTCAAGCTACAACAGGGCACGAATCACGAATCCCACTGACTCCGCTGCACACCGATGAAGGTCATGCCGAGGCCGACAAGCACATGCACAAAGAGCACGAAACAAGCGATGGCGGGGCTAATGAGGTCGGTGTGGGTCACCTCCTTGACCGCATCATAAAAGGCGGTGCTGCGCATGCTGCTTAAGCTGCCGCTCCAGCTCCAGAATGCGACGACCAGCGGCTGCACCCAATTCTCCAGCCAGTCAGGCAGGGTCAGAACGGCACCCGACAAGGGTAGCTGAAATCCGACGAGGTAAATGCACAGGATCGTGGCCTTCTCCGGAGTTTTGCTCATGGCCGAGATGCCCAGGCACACGCTCGTCATTGCCGCTGAGGCAAGGACCAGCAGCGCCAGTTTCGTGATGAGATCTCCAGGTAGTCCACCGACGACCATGTCCACAAAGAACCCCATCCATAAACTCTGTGCCAGCACGAAGATCCCGAGGAAGATCACCTTGCTGCCGATGTAGGCAAAGGGATGCAGACCACCCAGTTTCTCGCGCTCCAAAATCAATCGTTCGGAGGCGATCTCTCGCGCCGCGTTATTGCTCGCCATGAGCGTGACTAGCACAACTTGCAGCATGATGAGGCCCGAGACGAGTCCTCCAGCCTCGAGCTGCTCCTTCCCGTGTTGCTTCAACTGCTGATACTCATGCTCAAGATTGGCATCCTGATGCACCGAAAGCGAGCGCAACGGCTTGATGCCGTCGAGCGCGAAAATGACGACGAGCAGCGGGAAGCCAAGCAGCATGGCTAGGTGCAGCCACACCTGCGCCTTGTCACGGCGGAAGATGGTCCAGCGCCGGCGCAACAGCTCAAACATCTGCGTTATCATAGACGGCATTTCGACCGGCGGCAGATCGAGATGCTCGTGTGCTTCCGTTGGCTCTGGTTTCGCCACCGCGCGCTCTTCACGCACGTAGGTCTTGGGCGGACCGCTGCTGGTCTTGGCCGCCGCATCCTCCGGCAGCACCCGCGCGCCGTCGAAACCATGACGCTGGTAATAGGTCTCGCGGTACTTTTCCCACGACTCATGCCAGTCGCCAGCCTTGCGCTCTGTCAGCTTGAGATAAACCTCTTCGGGGTGCTCAACGGCAAAGTAATGCAGCATCGACTGCGGTGGCCCATGATAGGTCAGCACCCCCTGATACATCACCATCACGCTGTCATAGGCGTCCAGACTGGCCAAGCTGTGAGTGACGTTGATCACCACGCGCTTCGGGTGCCCGCGTGACAAGACACGCAGCAAATTGGTGATCTCGTTTTCGGATCGAGGATCCAGGCCGCTCGTGACCTCGTCGCACAGCAGCAGGCAAGGGTCGGTGACCAGTTCCAGCGCCAGCCCCAGACGGCGTTTTTGCCCCCCGGAGAGCACTTTCACCTGCCGGTCCGAAAGATGTGTCAGACCGGTTACTTCCAGGATGTGATCCAGCGCCGGAATGAATTCTTCCGTCTGTGCCAGTTGCGTGCGTAGCACCATCGCACTGGCGATGCTTTCCTCGACCGTCAGCAGATCGTAGGCCACGCTGAACTGGGGCACGTAGCCGAGGTCACCAGGATGCAGGTCTTCCTCATGGCTCAAATCCCGGCCATCCCAAAGCAGTTCTCCGCTAGTCTGCTGCTGAATGCCCGTGATCACCTTCAGCAGCGTGGTTTTCCCGCAGCCTGACGGCCCCACGATCGCCACCAGATGCGCCGGAGGCACGTTGAAACTGACTTCGCGCAGCAGATGCAGCGTGGTATCCTTTTCCGCATCCTTCGGACCATCGACTTCAAGACAAACGTTGAGTGCTTTGAGCATACAGGTTAAATAAGTGCTGACACTAGGCCGGAGAGCACAGCTCTGGCGATGAAAAAATTCAACCCACCGTCAAAATGCAACGCCGCAACAGACCGAGCAAGCGCCCATCCTCCTCCTTTCGCTGGCTCTGGTGGTTGGCGGGATTGACCCTTATCAGTGGCATAGTGCTGATCCTGCTGGCCCCCTCGCTCGTCACCAGCTACATCCGCTCCTATTTGCAGCAGGATGATTTCCGCCAAAAAGCCGAGGATTTGATTGCGGCGCGGACCAGCGGCAGCGCACACATTTCCCCGCTCATTTGGAATGATGACACTGCATCCGTTGTCGAGCTCACAGTGGACACCCCCGGCTGGAGCCTGGATGCTGGTGGCCTGCATGCGGCTCTTGATTTCGGGGCCATCAGGCATGGGAAATGGAGCATTCAGAGTGCTGGGGCAGAGGACGTCACGCTGCGCCACACCGCTGCTGCATCCATGGACAATCCACCAGCGGCAAATGCCGCGAAATTTGACGGCAGCAACTCTGGGATTCCTGCGTTTTTACGCCGTTACATTCCCACGGCAACCACCATCAGCGGCTTCGACGTTCATCGTTTCTTGTTCGAACAGGCCGGGTGGAAGCTCGCCGAGACCCAGCTCCGCCTCGGCAAGTGGCAAAACGGTGAAGCCTCCGTATCTGCCAAGCTGAGCGGCGGCAAACTCCTGACTCCCCTCAATGCACCGGAGCAGAAAACGCCTCTCCAGTTTGACCTCACCCGCGCCACGCTGCGAGTGGGCGAAAGCCAGCTTCAGATCAGTGACGCCGCACTCCGCTGGAAGCAGGAGTCCGAAGCCACGCTGCGCGGTTCCTTGAAGTATGAAACCGGCGCGTGGCAGACTTTCATCCATGTCAAAGGCGTCCCACTGGATGAATTTCTCGACGAATGGTGGGAGCAGCGCCTCTCCGGCAAGGTGGAAGGTGACATCGAAGTGTCTGGTGCGCGGGGTGCCTCCCCACTGTGGAAAGCCGACCTCGCGCTCAAAGACGGCGCGCTCACCGGTCTGCCCATTCTCGAAAAACTCGTCACTTACACGAACACCCAGCGGTTCAAACGCCTCGTACTGGACACCTGCAGCGCCACCTTCAGGCCCCAGGGCGATTCCCTGCGCATTGAGAACATCATCGTGCAATCCAATGGCCTTCTGCGCATCGAAGGCACGTTGCAAATTCGTGGCCGTGCATTGGAGGGAGATTTCATGCTCGGGGTCACACCCGAGACCTTGAGCGCCATACCCGGAGCCAACAGCCGTGTCTTTGTGGAAAACAACCCCAGTGGCCCTCCCGGCCTGAAATGGACGCGCTTACACATCGCCGGCACTCTGGAAGCGCCGCAGGAGGATCTCAGCAGTCGCCTCATCGGAGCCGCCGGCATGTCCCTCCTCTTCGATACCCCCGGTGCCGTAGTCGGCCAGGGAGCGGAATTGCTGCTCAAGCCCGTCCTGGGCGATGACGCCGCGAAAATACCCGGTAAAGTCATGAACGGTGCCAGCAGCGTGCTCGAAAATGGTGTGAACGCTGGTTCCGGTCTCATCAACAAGGTGCTGCCGATCTTTCCAGGAAAATGAGAAGGTTGCACGGCGGAGATGTGCCGCTAGCATAGGCCATTCCCATGTCAGCCCACCCCATTTCGTTTGCCGCCAGAGAATCAAAGCAAGCCATCGAAGAAGGCCTGCTATTTGCCCCGAAGTTTGATGAGCATGGCCTGCTGCCAGCGATGGCGGTGGATGCGGACACTGGCGCGCCATTGATGCTGGCCTACATGAATGAGCAGTCGCTCAAAATGACCTTAGAACTCGGCCAGGCGGTTTACTGGAGCAGGAGCCGCAATCAACTCTGGCACAAGGGGGCCACCAGCGGGGAGTTTCAAGTCGTCGTCGAAATCCGCACAGACTGCGACCAGGATGCCCTGGTACTGCGCGTGAAACAGTTGGGGGGTGGCTGCTGCCACACCAAACGTCCCACCTGCTTTTACCGCATCGTCAAAGCAGCAGACGGCGAGGCACTGCTGGAAGCTGTGGCATAAGTCACCGATTAACGGCTGCCGGGAACCATGCCGCCATACTTGGCAGTACCTTCCCAGGACCGCGGGCGGTTCCAGGGGAGATTGCTATACTGACTGCCATCCGGCCCCACCACAGTCTTACGCTTCGGTTCATCCGAGGCACAGGAGGAAAGGGAACATGCAGCAGTAACTGTCAAAAGCAGCAGGCTAATCAAGCGGGTCTTCATGAGGCTGTCCCTTTACACTAGGAGAATCAATTTTGCACCAAATTTTCGAGGATAACCCGATCTCCCGGCATGATCACCTGACCGTTGACAACCGCATCTGGCACGATGGATGCCATGGAATTTTTACCCTCGACCGACATGACGCTGATTTTGCCAACCGTTTGTGCGCCACGGGTGACGATCAATTTCGTCTGCTCAGTCAGACCGGCACTCTTCCCGGCATCAATAACCACAAAGCCCCAGTCATAATTCACCGCGATCACACGAGAAGTCAGGCTGTTACGTTCGAAATTTTTGCGGCGATCTTCGATTTTGTGCATCACCTCATCCAGACGTTTCTGGATGCCCGCTACCTTGTCTTCCTCAGCGACGACTTCTTTTTTCTTGTCCTCCGCCTGCACTTCATACTCAAGCTTCTCCTTTTTCAATTTCTGCATGTCTTCGGCCAGCGTTTCAGCTTTCATACCCTTCGGCAGGACTTTCAACTGCTCTTCCAGTTCCGTCTTCTTCTTTTCTTTGGCCGCAAGCTCTTCCTTAATGCGAGTGACATCTCCCTTACCATTGGCCAGTTTATTCTTCTGGGCTTTGAGTTTCTCCGCCTCGACTTCCATATCTCCCTTCACGCGAGCAATCTCGGCCACCACACTGTAGATTTCACCTTTTTTTGACGGGTTCGGATCGAGCAGTTTTGCCTCGAGTTGCTTTTCGCTCAAAATGCTAGCATTTATGCCTGCTATTTTGGTGCGCACTTCAGCAAACTCACGCCCATTTTGATAGGCAAAGTAGCTGGCAAAGAGAATCACCACGGTGCTGAGGATGAAAAGGACTTTGGTCATGAGAGAAGGGGAAGAGTCTGGGAAAGGAAACGGGCGAGGAACTACAAGCTGCGATTATTTGGCAGCCGGAGGAGCGGTGCCAAAGGGATCGGCAGTGCTGGGTGCTGGAGTGCCAGGAGCACCACCGGCAGGCGGCGTGGCAGGGGGGGGGGCAGCACCAAAGGGATCGGCTCCCATGGCGGGGGCGGGGGCAGCCGGAGCTGCGGCTGGCGCAGGTGCACCAAACGGATCGGCACCCATGGCGGGAGCTGGAGCTGCGCCAGGAGCGGCAGGGGCTCCCGCTGCTGGAGCTGCTCCAGCAGGTGCTTTGGCAGCGGCCGTCTTGGCGCTCTGCTCGGCAGCGGCGACCACGAGATCACCGGAACGAAGATGTTCACCATTGGCAAGGCTGCCTTTGACCAATTCGGCCACGGAGGAGTTTTGCTCCACGTCGCGCACCTTGAGTTTAGCGACAACATCTTTGCCGCGTTTCACTTCCAGGTCGGCATTGGCGAAGACACCACCGCCATTGCCTTTATTGAGCACCACAAAACCCCAGTCGGTGTAGGCATGCGCGACCTTGGCGCTAAAATCAGCATCCACAATGCCACGACGCCCATTGGCCTCACGTTCTTCGGCCTCTTTGGCGGCGTTGGTGAGATTTGATACTCTTTCCCGAGCGGCCGCCAGATGCTGAGTCTGGTTGGCCAAGGCGGCCTCGGCTTCTGTGCGGTCTTTTTTGATGGAGTCGATCTGAGCGATCAGCCCCGGTATGTCACCCACCTCGTCAATTTGCTTCTGGGCCTGCGCCACAAGCTTGGTGACCTGATCCAGTTCGGCCGTCAGCTTCGCTAATTCCTGATCGTCAGATTGCACTTTGGAAGCGGCATCTGCCACGCTCGCCTTGGTGGCTTCCAACTCTTTAATTACCTCAGCAAGCTGCGCCTCATGCCCCTTTTTCCCCTCAGTTGCTTTGACGATGTGGGCCTTGATTTCAGCCAGGTTGGCGGTGGCGTATGCTTCGCGCTTACGCTCCTCCACGAGCAATTTCTGGTTGGACCATGCAAAATAGCAGGCGGTGCCGAGACAGACGGCGGTGAGAGCGGAGAGAATTTTCCAGACCATACGGGAGCGTAATTTGAGAATTAAGAACCTTGTTTTTACCGGAAACGCCGCGTTTCGACAACACCAATTTTTGAGCATTTTCACTTTAAGCTGGAATCCCGCTTGTGTGCGCTCTGCCCAGCGGCTAAAACAGCAAGCGTCAGGGGCCGCGGATGCTCAGCTTGCGAACCCCGCCAGGTCCTGACGGAAGCAACGGCAGCCTGCCTGTCCATGTCGCGGTTCCCTGGCACCTTTTGAATGAGCTATTGTAGTCCCGCTGCCACTGTTGGAGCGGCTAGCTGGCGTTTTTTCGCCAAAAAGTCGGCCAACGCAGCGGCGGTGGCAAATCGCTCCCGCGTCATCTCTGCCGGATTGATCGTCAGCCGGAAATGCTCCTCAATCTGCAGCAGCAGTTGCATCAGGGCCATGGAGTCCAGTCCCATGGAAAACAGATCCGTGTCCGGCGTGAGGGGTTCCTGGGGTTCGAGGATATGTTCAGCGGTGAGCAGTTCGATGATCGCGGGGGGACTGATGGGCACTTCAGGCATTCCCGCTAGAGAGAGCCCGCATCACTTGGCACGTCAAGCAGCCCCTGCGGGTGTATTTGCCTTCAGGAGAAGGTTGCACATCGTCATCCCTCCGCCACCATGCGCGCCCCATGAACAAGCTGGACGAAATCATCGCCCACAAGCACACCGAACTGCAACGCCTGCTGCCGCGCGCTGAAAAGCTCCGCGCCGCCGCCGCTCTGCGCAATGACGTGCGCTCCTTTTACGATGCCCTCCGCGCCGACCCTACTCGCCTCAGCATCATCGCCGAGGTCAAGCGCGCCTCACCCTCCGCCGGCACCATTGCCGCCGACTTTGATCCGCTGACCATCGCCCGTGGCTATGAAAAGGCCGGGGCCAGCGCCATCTCCGTTCTAACAGACGAAAAATACTTCCAAGGCCGCCTGGAATACCTCTCGCTGATCCGCGAGCAGCTCGACATCCCCTGCCTGCGCAAGGATTTCATCATTCACGAGGCGCAGATCTTTGAAGCCGTCGTCGCCGGGGCCGATGCCATCCTCCTCATCGTCGCCGCCCTCGACCAGCCCACCCTGGAGCACCTCCTCGAAGTCGCCCACACCTTCCAATTGGACGCCCTCGTGGAAGTTCACAATCTCCCCGAACTCGAACGCGCTCTCGCCACGGACGCTCGCATCATCGGCGTGAACAACCGCAACCTGAAGGCCTTCACCGTCGATCTCGCCACCACCGAGGAACTCGCCGAAGAGATCCCCGACGACATCGTCTTGGTCTCCGAAAGCGGTATCAAAACTCCCGCCGACGCCCTCCGCCTTGCCGCCGCCGGTGCTGATTCTCTTCTCATTGGAGAAACGCTCATGCGCAGCTCCAACATCCTCGTCGATCTGCCCCAGTTTCGCGCCTCCACAGCTTCCGCGCGTGAGTATGAGGAATGACAAGCGCAGTTAAGTCTTCGCAATCTGCGCCGCCAGTTCGGCGATCAAGCTTGTCAGCGTATTGAGCTCCCTGCTGGCCTCCTGCTTCGGTAGCACCAGCAGCAGTTCCGTGGTCGGCACGGGGGCCGCGAGCGGCACAAACACACATCCCCCATGCGGCATCTTGCTCGCATGCTCCGGAATCAACGCCACACCACCGATGGTGGTCACCGTTCCGAGCATCATGGCGAGTGAATCCACTTCACTGACGATCTGCGGGTCAAAACCCGCCTGCTGGCAAATCGAGCGCAAAAACTCACGGCGCCCCGGAAACGACGCATCAGAAAGAGAGACCCACCGCTCATTCTTCAGCGCGGCCAGCTTGATCGACTTCTTCTTCGCCAGCGCGTGATCTTCCGACACCAGCGCTGCCATTTTGTGGCGTGACAGCGTACGCGTGTTGAAGAAAGCACGATCACTCTCCGAAATGTTCCCGAGAATCGCGGCGTCCAGTTCATGATTCCGCAGCCGGTCCAGTTGCGCGCGCGGGGGCAGCTCAAACAAGCTCACCTGCGCCTTCGGATGCCGCTGCCGGAACTCACGCACCGCAGGCACCACCAGATCATCCAGAAACGGCGCCAGAAATCCCAGCCGCAGCGTGCGGCGTGCCTTGCCATACTGCTCGCGCAACTGCTGCGCGCTCGTTTCCGCATCGCACACGATCTGCCGCGCCTTCGGCAGAAAAAAGCGGCCCGCCTCAGTGAGATAAATGCGCTTCCGAATGCGGTCAAACAAGGGCACCGCCAGCTCCGCCTCCAGCACCGCGATCTGCCGACTCAGCGCTGGCTGCGTCACATGCAGCCGCTTGGCCGCAGCCGAAATGCTCAAATCCTCGGCGGCGGCGATGAAGTAACGAAGCTGGTGAAATTCCACGCCGGATCAGACCACAGACCTGCAGTCTGCGCAAATCGTCCGCACCTTGGCAAGGCGATGGTGTGAATGAACGTAGGAGGCTTATGGATTCACCGCTCTTTCGTCCCTCCATGGACCGCCGGGCCTTTCTCACGGCCTCGACGCTGGGACTGGCATCGCTGCGTTTCGGCCCCGCATTGCGTGCTTCCACCGGCCCCGGAGTGCCTGCCGCCACACTCGCAAAGCCGGCGAAAGCCACGGTGCTCTTCTTCCTCTGCGGCGGTGCTTCGCACATCGACATGTGGGACATGAAGCCCGAGGCTCCACTGGAGTTTCGCGGTGAGTTCAAACCCATCCGCACTACCGGCGCAGACATCCGCCTTTGCGAGCACCTGCCCCTTCTCTCTAAACAAGCGCACAACTTCGCGCTCGTTCACGGCGTCACCGACGGCGGTCGTGCCACAGGCGATCATCACGCCGGTTATTACTACAACCTTACCGGCCACGCCCCTGATCCCACCTTCAAGCAGCAGGGCAACGACCGCCGTCCCTATCCGGAAGACTGGCCCTACATGGGCAGTGTCGTTGGCATGAAGCGTCCGCAGCATCCCACGCTCCCGCAAATCATCTCCCTCCCGCACAAGCCCAGCAAGCTACCCTTCACCCGCCCCGGTCAGTTCGCCGGACGCATCGGCATGGAGCACGATCCTTTCTATCTCAGCGGCAGCTTCGACGAACCCTTGAATTTCAGCGCGCCCACGATCTCCATGTCCGGCAGCATGACTGCCGCGCGCATGCAGGATCGCCACGCGCTGCTCAATGCCATGAATCAAGCCCGGCGCGAGCTCGATCACGAAGCCGCCGTTCAAAACTACGTCAAGCAGCAGGAGCGTGCCTTTGACCTCTTGTCATCCAACGGCACCTCAAACGCCTTCGACATCAAGGCGGAGTCGCAAAAACTGCGTGAGCGCTACGGCAATACCATCAATGGCACCAGCCTCCTCATGGCTCGTCGCCTCGTCGAGGCAGGTGTCCCCTTTGTCACCGTCTTCTGGAAGGAAGACGAAAGCATTGCCGCAAAGTGCAAAAGCGCCGGCGGCTGGGACACCCATGGCGACAACTTTAACTGCTTGAGAAAGCACCTCCTGCCGCAGTTTGATCAGGCCTTCTCCGCCTTCATGGAAGACCTCTCAGGTCGTGGTTTGCTCGATGAAACCCTCGTCCTCGTCACCAGCGAAATGGGCCGCATGCCCAAAGTCGGCGACCGCCGCTCCGGCGGCACGCTCGGTGCGGGCCGCGATCATTGGACCTCCTGCATGAGCGTGCTCATGGCAGGTGCTGGTATTCGCGGCGGCCAGGTAGTCGGCGAAACCGACGCGCGCGCCGAACAGCCCAAAGACCGCCCGATTTACCCCGAGGACATCACCAAGACCGTCTATTATGCCATGGGCGTCCAGGACCTCGAAGCCAAAGACAAGCTCGGTCGGGCCTACAACTTGCTGGATGAAGGCAAGCCGCTGACCGAGTTGTTTGGCTGAAGAAGAGGGGGGGGGGGGGGGCATTTCATTACCTGCCGGCATGAACTTGTGAAGCAAGTGGCATTGGAGGAATGACGGCGGCGGCGCGAATGCAGCGTCGTTATGAAACTCAATCTTCGCCTCTCCAACGAACGCGGCCATGCCAACCACGGCTGGCTCGACAGCTACCACACCTTCAGCTTTGCCGACTACTACGATCCGGCGCACATGGGCTTCCGCAGCCTGCGTGTGATCAATCAGGACGTCATCACCGGCGGCGCTGGATTCCCCACCCATCCGCATCGCGACATGGAAATCTTCAGCTACATCCTCTCCGGCGCACTCGCGCACAAGGACAGCATGGGCACCGCCCGCACTCTCCTCCCTGGTCAGATCCAGCTCATGAGCGCCGGCAGCGGTGTCACCCACAGCGAGTTCAATCCCTCCCAGACTGAACCTGGCAGCCTCCTCCAAATCTGGATTCGCCCGCGTCAAAACGGCCTGAAACCCAGCTACACCGAATGGCATCCCAAGCCCGAGCATGAAACCGCCGAGAAAGTTCTCGTCATCTCCTCCGACGGCCGCGACGGCTCCGCCACCATCCATCAAGACGCCGACATCTACCGCGTGCGTCTTGAAGCAGGCAAATCCACCACCCACGAAGTCACCGCCGGTCGCGGCACCTGGCTCCAGCTCATCAAAGGCACCCTCACCGTCAATGGCACCACCCTCCATCCCGGCGACGCCGTCAGCACCGACGACTCCGGCACCCTCACCCTCTCCGCCACCCAACCCACCGAAGCCCTCCTCTTCGACCTCGCTTGAAAACAACAGTCAACCATCGTCAACAACCGTAAACCACCGTCAACTCCCCTCCCATATGAAACACATCCCCACCATCGCCCGCCTCCTCCTCGGCCTCATCTTCACCGTCTTCGGTGCCAACATGTGGCTCCACTTCATCCCGATTCCTCCGCCACCCGAAGGCCCTGCCGCTAACTTCATGTTCGCCATCTACGGCAGCGGCTACCTCACCGTGGTGAAGGTCTTGGAAGTGACTGGCGGAGTGCTGCTTCTCAGTGGCCGCTTTACAAACCTCGCCCTCACCCTCGTCGGACCAGTCGTGGTAAACATTGCTCTCTACCACTTCTTCCTCGTCAAAGGAGGCTATGAAATGCCAGTAGTCCTGGGAGTCCTCTCCCTCGTGGCCCTCTCCGGCCGCAAAGACTACCTCAGCACCCTCTTCGCCGCAAAATAAGGCATCCCCACGCGGGCCGGATTCGTCACTGAATCCGGCCCGCTTTTGCAAGCTTGTTGGCTCCTAAAACAACTGCCAACAATCGCAAACCATCGCCAACAATCGCAAACTCCCCCCGCCATGTCCCACGCCAGTCTCTTCTCGCCCCTTCAAGCCGGTGCTCTTCATCTGCCCAATCGCATTCTCATGGCTCCGCTCACTCGTTGCCGTGCCGATGCCGATCATGTCCCCACTCCCTTGATGGCGGAGTACTACTCACAGCGCGCCAGCGCCGGTCTCATCATTGCTGAAGCCACCATGGCCATGGAAGGCAACTCCTCCTTCTGGATGGAGCCGGGTATCTACTCCGAGGCCCAGGTCAAAGGCTGGAAGGTCGTCACGGATGCCGTCCATGCCAAAGGCGGTCAGATCGTGCTGCAAATCTGGCACGGTGGCCGTGCCTGCCATCCTTTGCTCAATGGCGGCGCACAACCTGTTGCTCCCAGTGCCCTCCCCATTGTCGGGGACGAAGTTCATACCCCTGAGGGCAAGAAGCCCTACGTCACCCCGCGTGAACTGCGCGAAGACGAACTCCCCGGCATCGTTGCGGGCTTCCAACACGCCGCCGAGAATGCCAAAGCCGCTGGCTTCGACGGCGTGGAGGTGCATGGCGCGAATGGTTACCTTCTCGATGAGTTCCTGCGCGATGGCTCCAACAAACGGTCGGGCCCTTACGGTGGCTCTATCGAAAATCGCGCCCGCTTGATGTTCGAAGTGCTGGATGCGGTCATCGGCGTCTGGGGCGCTGATCGCGTAGGCCTCCGCATCTCTCCGCTCAACAGTTACAACAGCATGCTCGACAGTGATCCCGTCGGCATTACGACCTATGTGGCCGGTCAGTGCAATGCTCGAGGCATCGCCTATCTCCACGTCATGCGCAGCGACTTCTTCCAGGCCCAGCAGGGAGATGTGATGACGCCCGCCCGCGCAGCCTTCAAAGGTGCGCTCATTGGCAACATGGGCTACACCGCCGACGAAGCCGGCCAGGCCATCAGTGCCGGCAAACTGGACGCCGTCGCCTTCGGCACCAGCTTCCTCGCCAATCCCGATCTTCCTGCACGCATCGCTGCCAAAGCCGCGCTCAACGCTCCGAATGCTGCGAAGTTCTACTCGCCGGGCGCGGAAGGTTACACCGATTATCCCGCGCTCAGCGCCGCTTGATATGAGCACCCCCATCCACCCCGCTGTCCGCATCGGCCACGTTCATCTGAAGGTGGCCGATCTGGAGCGCGCCCTCGCTTTCTACTGCGGCGTCCTCGGTTTCGAGCTCACCCAGCGCTACGGCACCCAGGCCGCCTTCGTGTCTGCTGGCGGGTATCATCACCACATCGGCCTCAACACATGGGAAAGCCGTGGCGGCAAAGCCCCGCCACACGGCACCACCGGCCTCTATCACGTCGCCATTCTCTACCCTGACCGCGCCTCTCTGGCAGATGCCCTGCGCCGCCTCATTAAAAACAAAATCCCCCTCGACGGTGCCTCCGACCACGGTGTCAGCGAAGCCCTCTACCTTCGCGATCCTGACGACAACGGCATCGAACTCTACGTCGACCGCGATCCCTCCGCATGGCCGCGCGACGCCAAAGGAGAACTCACCATGACCACCGGCCCCTTCGATCTCGACGCCCTTCTCGCGGAAGCTCCATCACAACCATGAAAACGCTCTCCATCACTGAGCTCCAGGCGCAGCAGAACACCGCCACACTCGTCCACGTCCTGCCCGAGGACCACTTCGAATGCGAGCATCTGCCCGGTGCCGTGAATGCCTGCGTGTATGAAATGGTATTCCTCGCGAAAGTAGCCGAACTCGTGCCCGACAAAACCTCACCCGTCATCGTCTATGGCGCAGGCGGCGATTCCTTGGATGCAGTTACCGCAGCCGAAAAACTGACCAAGGTCGGCTACACCAACGTCACCGCTTTCACCGGCGGCATCGCCGAATGGCGGCAGAACAGTCTCCCTCTCGAAGGAACCCACGCCGAGGCTTGCCTGGCAACACCCCAAGGCCACTACGAGATCGACACCGAAATCAGCGTCGTGCGCTGGACCGGTCGCAATCTCTTCAATCACCATCAAGGCACCCTGAAGCTCGCTAGCGGCCACATCGAAGTTCAAAACGGCGTCCTCCAGTCCGCCCGCTTCATCATCGACATGAACAGCATCGCCTGTGAAGACCTCGTGGACACAGCCTACAACGCCATGCTCATCCGCCATCTGCGCGATGACGACTTCTTCGCCGTGGACCGTTTCCCCACCGCAGAGTTCGTCTGCGACCGCACAGATCCGCTGCAGTCATGCACGCCCGGCACCCCCAACTACACGCTCCATGGCAGCATGACCCTGCGTGGCGTTTCAAAACCATTGAGCTTCCCCGCCGTCATCGCCGCCGCAGACGCCGATCATCTCACCGGCCAGGTGCAGTTCGAGCTCGACCGCACCCAGTTCGGCAGCCACTACGGCTCCGGCAAGCTCTTCGCCTTCCTCGGCAAACACGTCGTCAACGACCACGTCCACCTCCACATCAAACTTCACGCAAAACGCGCGTAACTTTAAACTCCCCCCCCATGCACACTCTCGAAGCCATCGCCGCCCGCCGCTCAGTCAAAAGTTACGATCCCGCCCACCGCATGACTGATTCGGAGATCCGCCAGCTTCTCGAAGCCGCGATGCTGTCCCCTACCGCCTTCAACATTCAAAACTGGCGCTTCGTCACCGTGCTCGATCCTGAAGTAAGAAAACAAATTCGCACCGTCGGCTGGGATCAGGCGCAAATCACTGATGCCTCGCTGCTCATCGTCATGTGCGCTGACAAAGACGCGTGGAAAAAAGAACCCGCCCGCTACTGGAAAAATGCAGCCCAGCCCATTCAAGACTTCCTCGTGCCCGCCATCGGCCAGTACTATGAAGGCCGCGATCAGGTCCAGCGCGATGAATGCATGCGCTCCTGCGCCTTCGCAGGCATGACCCTCATGCTTGCCGCCAAAGCCATGGACTACGACTCCTCCCCCATGGACGGCTTCGACTTCGACGCCGTCGGCAAAATCATCAAACTCCCCGAAGACCACGTCATCTCCTTCATGCTTGCCATCGGCAAAGCCACCCAGCCCCCATGGCCCAAAGGAGGACAGCTCTCCTACGACGAAGTCGTCATCCGCGATCATTTCTAGATCATATGCAATGATTGAGCATCCGATAAATCTAGATCGGCCAAAGCGGATCTCCCTCTCCACGCCCCTGAGATACGACGGCAACGAATATTCTTCTTCGGGGAGGGTTGGGGTGAGGGGACTCTCTCCGCTGAGCTGAGCCCATCACCATCGCTGCCACATTCTCTCTTGATCCACCCCACACACTTCATACAAATCATCCTCGGCTCAGATCACGCCGCCTACAGTAGCCATCTCGCTCCGCCGATATGAGTCCAGCGCTCTCAATTCGACCCTCACCCCACCATGAAAATCGCCATCGGCTCCGATCACGCCGGCTACCTCTACAAGCAGGCTATCCTCCAGCACCTCCTTGCGGCCGGCCATGAAGTCGAAGACTTCGGCACCCATTCCGAGGCCCCCGTCGATTACCCCCGCTTCATCCGCCCCGTCGCCGAAGCCGTCGCTGCGGGCAGGTTCGAGCGTGGCATCGTCCTCGGCGGCTCCGGCAATGGCGAAGCCATCACCGCCAACCGCGTTCGCGGCATCCGCTGCGGCCTCTGCTGGAATCTCGAATCCGCCCGCCTCACCCGGCTCCACAACGACGCCAACGTCCTCTCCTTGGGCGAACGCATGATGGACCTCCCCACCGCTCTCCAGATCGTGGACACCTTCCTCACCACTCCCTTCGAAGGCGGCCGCCACCTCGCGCGTATCCAGCAGCTCGATGAATAAGGCATCGAGCATCTCCCGCTGGACCGCCGCCATCCCCTGGCTCTTCGTCCTTCTTTGGAGCAGCGGCTTCATCGGCTCAAAGCTTGGCGTGCCCTACGCCGAGCCCTTCACCTTTTTGACCCTGCGCTACTGCATCGTCCTCGCGATTCTGATCCCCATCGCCCTGCTCACCCGCGCACCCTGGCCCAAAGGAAAAGCCCAGCTCGCTCACGTCGCCTTCGCCGGCCTCATGATCCACGCCCTCTATCTCAGCGGCTGTGTCTGGTCACTTCGCCTCGGCCTTCCAGCAGGCATCCTGAGTTTGATCGTGTCCTTGCAGCCGCTCTTCACTGCCGCCTTTGCCGGTGTCGCCCTGGGCGAGCGCGTCCTGCCCCGCCAATGGTCGGGCCTCGCGCTCGGCTTCATCGGCACCGCACTCGTGGTCGCGCACAAGACCGGCAGCGGCCTCACCTTCATCATGACGGTGCCTGCCATTGCCGCCCTGATCGGCATCACCGTCGGCACCATGTGGCAGAAGCGCCACTGCCCCTCCTTCGATCTCCGCACCAGCACCGTCGTACAATATGCCGCCAGCCTGCTCATCACCGCCGTCCTCGCCTTCACCACCGAGACGATGCACATCCAATGGAGCGGCCAGTTCGTCTTCGCCGTCCTTTGGGTCGCTCTCGTTCTCTCCATCGGTGCCATCAGCCTGCTCAATCACCTCATCCGCAGCGGCACCGCCGTTAACGTCGCCAGCCTCTTCTACACCGTCCCTGCCGTCACCGCCCTCATGGCCTGGGCCATCTTCGGCGAGACCCTCACCGGACTCTCTCTCATCGGCATGGCCGTCGCCGTCCTCGGTGTCTGGCTCGCACGGGGAAAGTGAAAACCGAGGTTTACGCTGAACAGCGGTAAAACATCTGACTACCATGGAGCACTGCGTTCGGATGTTGCGTCTTTTTTGTCCTTCTGATGCAGCGCTCGTGTAGCGGTGCTCCCTCTCCCCGCCCCTGACACACGACAGCAACGAAAATTCTTCTTCGGGGAGAGGGTTGGGGTGAGGGGACAATGGACACCCTTCGTCTTAATCCCTGTACGCCACGAATCCGTGTCACTTCCGTGAGTTGAATTCTGGGATTCCTGCTCTACCTCGCTCCGTCATGAAACTCCTCCTCTGCTTCATCGTCGCCTCCTGTCTAGTTCCGGCACTCCATGCCGATGAACCCAAAGCTCCACCGCCACCAGAACTCAAAACTCTCGCAGAGACCCTGGTGAATGCCATCAAGTCAAATGACGCCGCCGCCATCGCCGCCTGCTGGCACTCGCCCGAGGTCCTGGCAAAACTCAAAGCGGACGAGGCCCTCGCCGCCTCCGGCACCTCTCCCTCCGAAATCAATGTGCCCAAGGAGCGTGAAAAAGAACTGAAACGCCGCGAAAAAGACATCATCCGCAACAAGCAGCGCATCGACGAAATTCGCACCCTGATCACCAAATACTTTGGCAATATGGATGGATTGAAACTGGTGGAGGCGGAAGCTGAGCCCGACGAAGACGCCATCGATCCCGAAGCGGTGTTTGAGAATGTGGATCTCCATCTTGTCGCCTCAGACGGCACCAAATTGAAGATCGAATTGGATGACCTCCTCCGCATCGACGGCGTGTGGAAGTTCAAGGGCCGCATTGAGGATAAATTGAGCATTGAGCTCACCGATCCCTGAAAACGATTGCCGCGCCATTCTCAGCGGCCATGCTGCCGCGCATTCATCATGGCTTCGGTTCTCGTTCTCTACGCTCATCCCGCCCCGCACAAGTCACGCATCAATCGTAGGCTGGCAGCCGCCGCGCGTGAAGTGGAAGGCGTGACCTTCCGTGATCTCTACGAGCTCTATCCCGATTTCGTGATCGATGTCGAGGAAGAGCAGAAGCTGCTCAAAGAGCACGATGTCATCGTCCTTCAGCACCCCTTCTACTGGTACAGCGCGCCTGCTCTTGTGAAAGAATATTTGGATCTCGTGCTGACCTACGGCTGGGCCTACGGGGAAGGGGGCGCAGCTCTCCAAGGCAAGATCCTGCTGCAGTCCATCAGCGCCGGCGGCTCCGAAGAAGTTTACTGCTCTCAGGGGCGCAATCGCTTCACCATCCGCCAGCTCCTCGCGCCCTTTGATCAGACCGCCTGTCTCTGCGGCCTGCGCTACCTCGCCCCGCACATCATTCACGGCGCGAACCAACTGACGGACGCCGCGAGCATCCAGCCCTTCGCACTACGTTACGTGCGCCTCCTCAAAGCCCTGCGGGATCAAACACTGCCTCTGGAGCTGGCGGCTGCGGCTGAGAAAATCAACGACCTCATTCCTGCATAAACCATGCACGCCCCGCATTTTTTCCTCTCCGCCTTCATCTACCTCGGCGCCGCCGTGCTTCTCGTGCCGGTGGCGCATCGCCTGGGTCTTGGCAGCGTGCTGGGCTACCTCATCGGCGGTGCCATGATCGGACCCTTCGTCCTCGGCTGGGTCGGTGGCACACAGGGTGAAGAAGCCATGCACTTCGCGGAATTTGGCGTCGTCATCATGCTCTTCATGATCGGCCTCGAACTCGAACCCGCCCGCCTCTGGCGCATGCGTGGTCCCATCTTTGGCCTCGGTGGTTTGCAGGTGCTGCTCACCGCTCTCGCAGTCATGGGCATCGCCATGGCCCTCGGCTTGGAGATGAAACCCGCCATCGCCACCGGCATGATTTTGGCACTCTCTTCCACCGCCATCGTTATTCAGACGCTTCAAGAAAAAGCCCTCATGCGCACCGACGGCGGCAGCGATTCCTTCGCCGTGCTGCTGTTTCAGGACATCTCCGTCATCCCCATGCTCGCGGTGTTTCCACTCCTCGCCGCGAGCGTTGCTAAAATGGAGCACCATGGCTGGCTCCATGAGCTCCCGCACTGGGCTCAGCCTCTCGTCACCCTAGGTGCCGTCGTCGCCATCGTCATCGCTGGCCAGTTCATCGTCCCTCGCGGCTTTGCTATCCTGGCAAAAACCGGCCTCCGCGAACTCCTCACCGCCGCCGCACTCCTCTTAATTGTCGGTGTCGCCTTGCTGATGACCCAAGTCGGCCTCTCACCCGCACTCGGTGCCTTTGTCGCGGGCGTCGTCCTCGCTGGCAGTCACTACCGCCATGAACTAGAGAGCAACCTTGAGTCCTTCAAAGGCCTCCTCCTCGGCCTCTTCTTCCTCGCCGTCGGTGCCTCGCTCGATTTCAGCGTCATCGCCGGCAAACCCCTTCTCGTCGCATCGCTCGTGCTCGCTTTGATCGCTCTCAAAGTCGTGGTCATGTTTGTCATCGCCACGCTGCTGAAAATCCGCGGCAGCCATCGCTGGCTCCTCTCTCTCGCACTCGCTCAGGGCGGCGAATTCGCCTTTGCGCTGCTGTCGATGGCCATCCAGCAGGAGATCCTCGAAGCCGAAGTTTCTCGGCTCCTGGTGGCTGTGGTTGCTTTGTCCATGGCTGTCACGCCCCTCCTCTTCATCATCTACGAGCGCATCATCGCGCCGCGTTACACGGCAGTGAGCAAGGACCAGCGCTCCCCCGACCGCATCAATGAAAATGCGCCGGTGATCCTCGCCGGTTTCGGCCGCTTCGGCAATTTCGTCGGCCGCTTCATGATGTCCCAAGGCGTCAAAGTGACCGTGCTGGAAAGCGACCCCGATCACGTGGACATGCTGCGCAAATTCGGCTTCAAGGTCTTCTACGGCGATGCCACCCGGCTCGATCTTCTCCACGCCGCAGGCATCGAGCACGCCTGCCTCCTCATCATCGCTCTCGCAGATCAGGCCAAAGTCGCGCAACTCGTCACCGAAGTGCGCGCCAAATTCCCCAAGCTCCGCATCATGGCCCGCGCCCATGATTACGATCAGCGCTTCGAACTCATGAGCCTCGGCCTCGCCGCCGAAGACGCCGTACACGAGCAGATGGGCAGCGCCCAGGATCTCGCCGTCCGCGCCCTGCGTGCATTGGGAAAACCCGCCTACGCCACCGAGCGTGCCGCCCGCCGCTGGCGCCGCTATGACGAAGAAACCGTACACCTCCTCGTCCCCGTGCATGAAGACGAAGACGCCTACGCCAGCATCGTGCGCGAACGCCGCATCGAGCTCACCCAACTCTTCGAAAAAGACCTCGCCGAACTTCCCGACGACAGCGACAAAGGCTGGGAAATCGGACGCGCGGAGGAAAAGTCATCTTGAGCCGTTAAGTAATTCCGAGCTTTAGCTCGTTCTGGAGGTCTTCGGAGCGTTTTCCAGAAGGAGTTCAAGCTCGGGAATACTTTCCTTCTGACGCCCACCTGTTGCCGGTTCCCGTGCCTAGGATGGCTAACCTGCAACGAAGGCAGAGCCTCTGGCAGCGGAAATTTAGCGGCAGTGGTATGAGACACAAGTGTCCAGGCAGGGAACGACACACGGGCCGATTCGGAGAAAATTGGGGCAAGCCGAGGTAGGGATATGGTTGCCGTGTTTTGTGGAGATGTTGAGGGCCGAGTGTGGCGCGGTATGGCCTCAGGATAGGTAGGGTTGCGCTCGGCCATCCGCAGGCTCAGGGCAAGGCGGATGTCAGTGGGGCTGGCGGGTGGTTTTTTCAGGGGGAGGAAAATCAAATTGGAAGTTGGCATGATTCAAGCTTAAGCCTTTATTCGCAAAAGATTGGGCCAGGAAAATTCATCTTCCCACGGTTCTGATCGTTGCAATTCGTGAACCACACTACTAATTGCCGTTAACCATGAAAAAAGTCGAAGCGATCATCAAGCCGTTCAAACTGGAGGATGTCAAAGAAGCCCTATCCGAAGTCGGAGTCGAGGGCATGACTGTTGTGGAGGTCAAGGGATTTGGCCGCCAAAAGGGCCACACCGAGATCTACCGTGGCAGTGAATACACCGTCGATTTCCTCCCGAAGGTGAAGATTGAGGTCGTCGTTGACGACAGCCGTGCGGACGCAGTGGTTGACGCCATTGTGAAAGCAGCCAACACCGGTAAAATCGGTGACGGCAAAGTGTTCGTCAGCGCTGTGCTCGATGCTATCCGCATCCGCACCGGCGAGCGTGGTGCCGATGCTGTCTCCAGCAGCTAGTTTTCCTCTCTCTCATCACACCAATCAAACATCGAAGACCCGTCAGTGGCTTGTCCCTGATGGGTTTTTGGTTTTCATGGTAGGGCTTCCTGGCATTGCTTGGGCAGCACAGCAACCCTGTGGCGGGAGCTTGAGGCAGTGGTGAGAACTGGGCCTAGCCTGCGCTGGCATCACTACGCGATGCATGGGCCTCGGCGCGGCTGGCGTGATCGGCTTACGAGGGGTATCGCTCCGCTCAACCCCTCGCTACAGGCTGGGATGGCTCCGCCATCCGAGATGCCACTGGGCATAGACACTACCCGTGAAACAATCGGCCTTGGGGGTCATGATTTATGAGAAAGCGCGGGAATTGTGACGGTTTCGTCACATGAGCGCTATCTGGTTGCCTTGACAGCCCCCATGCTGCCGCTCTAACTGGCCACCCTGCCCACGGGCAGGCTTTTCACCCCCTATGATTTCCTTCCAAAAGATCTTCGGCAAATCGGATGTGTTTTATGATTTGCTCGAATCCAGCGCCAGCCATGCCCGGGAGAGCGTCCAGTCTCTGCACAAGCTGCTCTCTGACCCCGCCGCTCCGCAGAACCTCGACGCCTTTGTCGCCGCCCGGCGCGAGGACAAGAAGATCACCCAGCAGATTGACGAGGCGCTGTGCAAGACCTTTGTCACCGAACTGGAGCGCGAGGACATTGAGTCGCTCGCCAACTCCCTGTACAAGATTCCCAAGACGGTCGAAAAAATCGCCGAGCGCATTTTGATCTGCAGCGAGCGTCTCAAGGGCGTGGATTTTTCCCGCCAGCTCAAATTCATGGATGCAGCCGCCGAGATCGTGCTCGCCATGGTGATCGATCTGCGCAAAAAGGTGCATCTCGAGCGCGTGAAAGAGCTGAACGACAAAATTCAGCAGGTGGAGGGAGATGCGGACAAACTCATGATCGAGTGCCTGCGGATGCTTTATACCGCTGAAAAGGATGCGGTGCTGGTCGTCATCCTCAAGGACCTCTACGACCTGATGGAAAAGGTCGTGGACCGCTGCCGCGACGCGGGGAACGTCGTCGCCCACATCGTGTTGAAGAACTCCTGACCGCTCGCCGCGCATGACACTCGTTCTTACCGTGGTGCTGGTGGCGTTGATCTTTGAGTACATCAACGGCTTCCACGACACCGCTAATTCCATCGCGACCGTGGTGTCCACCAAGGTGCTGACACCGCGTCTGGCGATCATCCTGGCGGCGGTGACGAATCTGGTCGGTGCGCTGTTTGGCACGGCGGTGGCCAAGACCATCTCCTCGGGCCTGGTGGATTCCGCGTTCGTCACCACAGAAACGATCATCTGTGCGCTGCTGGGCGGCATCATCTGGAATCTGATCACCTGGTGGTTTGGTCTGCCGTCGAGCTCCAGCCACGCGCTGGTCGGCGGGCTCACCGGTGCCACCCTGGCCACGGCCAGCGGCAACTGGTCGGCGCTCATCTGGTCCAAGGCTCCTGACGCCGGCAAGGCCTGGTATGATGGCGGCGGCTTGCTCTACAAGGTCGTCCTGCCGATGGTCAGCTCACCCATAGCGGGCCTGCTGCTGGGCTTCCTGGTGATGTCGTTTCTGTATTTGCTGATCTCGACCTTGAACTACCTGTTTGGCGTGCTCAAACCGCACATGGTCAGCACGGTCTTCGGCAAGCTGCAGATCTTCAGCGCGGGCTTCATGGGCTTCAGCCATGGCTCGAACGACGCGCAGAAAACGATGGGCATCATCGCCCTGGCCTTGCTGGCCGGGACCAAGTCCGGCGACCTCGCGCAGATTCCCGACTGGCTGGGCTTCCTGCGCATTGAGTCGCTCGGTGCCAAGAGCGATCAGATCCCCGTCTGGATCAAGGTCGCCTGTGCTCTGACCATGGCCGCCGGTACCGCCGCCGGGGGCTGGCGCATCATTAAAACTTTGGGCCACAAGCTGGTGAAACTGCAGCCCGTTCATGGCTTTGCCGCAGAGACGACCGCCGCCACCGTGCTGCTCACCGCCGCGCATTTCGGCATGCCGGTTTCCACCACGCACGCCATCACCACCAGCATCATGGGCGTGGGCACGGCCAAGCGCTTCAACGCCATCAAGTGGGGCGTCGTCAAGCGCATCCTATGGGCCTGGATGCTCACCATTCCAGCCACGGGGCTGATGGGTTACCTGCTCTTCAAGCTGTTCGGCACGCCGGTGGGGTGAGTTCGGCCAGGGCGGTCGGGCTGTTGGTCCGCCGTCATGCGTAAGCTGGTGAGCTTCGTCGGGGCCGGTGGGCGCTCGACGTTCTGTGGCCTCACGCGACGGGCTGAGGACAGCCCGCCCTAGTGCGCTGTGAAGCGTCACGATCCTCCGGGGTGAGAGACCCCGGCCATCTGGAACCGTGTTCCGGGTGAGAACTTGAAGTAACTGCGTCGCCGTGAGGCGGGGTGGAGAGCAACGAAAAGAACCTGATAGACG
>CAINGK010000129.1 GCA_903848465.1 uncultured Verrucomicrobiota bacterium | reverse complement strand
GAAATGCCGCAGGCTCAACCGCGATCATGAACGCAACCCGCGTCATCACGAGTCCTTGGTCTATCTTGCCATGATCAATCTCAACCTCAGGGCTCTCACCCATTTATAGCAGCTCATGCTTTTTGCCGGACAGGCTCTCAGCGGCGAAAAACGCTGAAACCAACGCCTTCGCATCCGCCGTAGCAGCCCCCAAATCTGGTGTCGGTATGATGGCGCGTGCAATCTGCACCGGGGAGGCGATCTGCGCATTCGGCACCACTGTCCTAGCCGGAGGCACTGACGTGACACGGTCCGGTTTGGCGGCTGACTCATTGACACTGTCCCACCACAGCCAGGCAGCGCCCCCGCACACGACCGTGAAGGAGAGCAGGATGAACGCACCTCGCCACGGTGTGGAGCGCAGGTGGGGTGGTTTCGTAAATTCCTCCGTCTGCCGCGATGGCGAACCTGTAGGCATCAGCGCCTGCGAATACTGCAACGTGGGACGTGCAATGAGAGGCGCGGGAGCTTGCTCCGGCAGCGACTGCAATCCCGGCCATGCCGCTGGCTGAGAAACCACATGAGGTTGCTGCGGCGCGGGGGACGGCATGCTTTGCAGCGGTTGCGTCTGTGAAACCCGCCGCCGCACCTGCGCTACGCCCACCACCTGCGCCTGCGTACCGAAGTAGCCGCGCTGGGCATTATGCGCACAATGCGGGCACTGCACCATACCCTCCATGCTCTGCTGCATGGAGAGAAAGGCCTGGCCGCAGGCCGGGCAGATCAAGCTGGCGGTGGTGCCGGGTGTCATCGTGCGCAAAAAACTTAACGCATGCATCGATTCTTGCGCGAGTTGATTGCAGCAATCCGCCACAAGAGCAGTACGAAGACAGAACTTTCTGGCGCAGCGAACGGCATGCGGTAGATTTTCCCTTCGCATGAGTCGCCCCAACGATGATTTGAAGCCCATCCCCCGCCATATCGCCATGATCATGGACGGCAACGGTCGTTGGGCCAAAGAGCGCGGCCTGCCGCGCACCGAGGGGCATCGTGCCGGTGCGGAAACCGTGCGCCGGGTGGTGGAGGGCTGTGGCGAGATCGGCGTCGAATTTCTCACGCTCTACGCCTTTTCGTCAGAAAACTGGAAGCGCCCGAAGCGCGAAGTCGATGCGCTGATGAAGCTGCTGGAGATTTTTTTGCGCGGTGAATTGCCACTGATGATGAAGCAAAATGTCCGCATGCAGGCCATTGGCCGCCTGCATGACCTGCCAGAATCCTGCCAGAAAGAGCTGCACCGCTGCATCGAAGCCACTGCGCAGAACACCGGACTGACGTTGATTCTGGCACTCAGCTACGGCGGCCGTGAGGAAATCATCGACGGCGTGAAAAGCCTCCTGCAGAGCGTGGAAAGCGGCCACCTCGACAAGGCCATGATTGATGTCGAAATGTTCGGCAAACATCTTTACACTCGCTACTATCCAGATCCTGACCTGCTGATCCGTACCTCCGGCGAAATTCGACTGTCGAACTTCCTGCTCTGGCAGGTCAGCTACACCGAATTTTACATCACCGAAAAGCTCTGGCCGGACTTCTCCAAGGAAGACCTGAAAACCGCCATCCGCGCCTTCCACCAGCGCCACCGACGTTTCGGCGGCGTGTGACGAATGTTGACCTCCCCCCCAATTGCTGCGATAACGCACTTCCAACCAAAAAATAACGCCCTAATGCCTGACAACCCGGACACCCACCTGATCATCGTGGATCCAGATGCCGACTTCCTCGCATGGGCTGCCGCCCATCTGAAAGCCCCAGGCGTTTCCATCAGCACTTTTGAGCGGGGCGAAGACGCCCTAGCCGCATACATCAAAAAGCGGGCCGACCTGCTGCTGTCGGAGGTCCGTCTCAACGGCACCACCGGCATTGAGCTGCTCAAACGCCTGCGCCAGACTGATCCGCAGTCGATGGTCATCCTGTTCAGCGGCACGGCCACGACCAGCCACGTCATCGAGGCCATGCGCCTCGGAGCCTACGATGTGCTGGGCAAAGAACGCCTGCCCTACGAACTGCGCACCGTCGTCGAAAGCGCCCTCACCTCCATCGAGGCACGCAAGGTCACCCGCGCGCAAACCGCCGAGGTGCCCACCGAATCAATTCAGGAGACCATCATCGGCCGCTCCGGTCCCATGCAGGAGGTGTTCAAGCTCATCGGCCGCGTCTCCCGCTCTGACGCCCCGGTCATGATCACGGGAGAAAGCGGCTGCGGCAAAGAACTCGTCGCCGGTGCCATCCACAAATTCAGCCCGCGCGCGCAGAAGGAATTCGTCGCCATCAACGTGACGGCCATCCCTGACAATCTGCTGGAGAGCGAAATCTTCGGCCACGAGAAAGGCTCCTTCACCGGAGCGGTGAACCAGCGTGTCGGACGTTTCGAGCAGTGCGACGGCGGCACGCTCTTCCTCGATGAGATCGGCGATATGCCGCTGGCCGTGCAGAGCAAACTGCTGCGCGTGCTTCAGGAAGGTCAGTACTCCCGCGTCGGCAGTAACCAGACACTCAAGACCGACGTGCGCGTGCTCGCCGCCACCAACAAAAATCTCGAAGACGAAGTCGCCAAGGGCAGTTTCCGCGAGGACTTGTTCTACCGCCTCAACGTCGTGCGCATTCACATCCCGCCGCTGCGTGAGCGCCGCGAAGACGTGCGCCTGCTGGCAGAATTCTTCCTCCACCGCCTCTCTGCCCGCCGCCGTGGGCCACAAATGCGCTTCACCGATGATGCGCTCGACATGCTCGACGCCTACGACTGGCCCGGCAATGTGCGCGAACTGGAAAACACCATTCAGCGCGCCTGCGCCCTCTGCAATTCCGACGTACTGCTGCCCTCTGACATCCCACTCGGCAGTAAAGGTGCCCGCCACATGGACCCTTCGAGCACCGTCACCCGCATGCGCGATGCTCTCAGCATGCTGGTCAACGTGGCGGAGAAAACCCCTGACATCGAGCTGCTCCCCTGGGTCGAGCGCGAGCTTTCCCGCCTAGCCTACCGCCATTTCAGCGAAGATGCTGACCGCACCGCCAAATTCCTCGGTGTCAATAGCGCTGCCCTCCAAAGCCACCTCAGTGCTCCTGCCGTCAAAAAGGCTGCGATTGAAGGCCAGCTCAGCGCGCCCCCTGCTGTGAAAAAGACCAAGAAGGCCAGTTGAGGCTCATCCGGCTGATGCCCGCCATGTCCGATCATTTCCGCTCTGTTCTTTGCATTTCGCCCGTTAGACACACCCCTGACCTCACGTTAAATCGCTCTCTCTATGCTCAAACAACTCACACTCACCGCCCTCGCGGCGCTCGCACTCACCTCCGCCCAGGCCGCCGATGACGGCTGGGTTTCCATGTTCAACGGCAAGGATCTCTCCGGCTGGAAGTCCAATGAAGAAGTCCCCGGCGTTTTCACTGTCGAAAACGGCGAACTCAAGGTCAGCGGCGGACGTGCCCACATCTTCTATGTCGGTGCAAACGGGGACGCCAAATTCAAGAATTTCGAGTTGAAGCTCAAGGTCAAGACCACCCCTGGCTCCAATAGCGGCGTGTACTTCCACACCCAGTATCAGGAGAAAGGCTGGCCGGACAATGGCTACGAGTGCCAGGTCAACAGCACCCATACCGACCCCAAGAAAACCGGCAGCCTTTATGGCGTCATGAACATTCTGGCCCTGCTCGAAGGTCAGAAGGAACCCGAAGGTGGCCAGCACATCAAGGTGCCCGCCGCTCCTAGCACGGATGGCGAATGGTTTGACTACAACATCAAAGTCGAAGGCAAGCGCATCACCCTCGCCGTCAATGGCAAGACCACCGTTGAGTTCATCGAACCCGAAGGCTGGGATCCGATCAAAGCGCTGAAAAACATGGCTGGCCGTAAGCTGAGCGAAGGCACCTTTGCCATCCAGGGCCACGACCCGAAGAGCACCACCTATTACAAGGACATCTTCGTCAAGGCGCTGCCTTGATCTGAACGCAGCAGTTTTTCCATTTCAGCGGGCGTCTTGACCAGACGCCCGTTTTTTTTTGGCGTTTCGCGAAAAAAGAACGGCAAATGCCGCCGCGACTGACGACGACATAGTAACCACCCGCCATGTCGTCCTCCATTGATGATGCCCAGCACACCCAGTTTCTCCGCCTGTTCGCGGCGAACGAGGCGGCGCTGCATACCTTTGTCCGTTCCATGCTGCCTTCCCGGCAAGAAGCTGCAGAGGTAATGCAGGACGTAGCTGTGACCCTATGGCAAAAATTTTCGTCTGCGGATGAGTTCCGCCCATGGGCCTTCGGTGTCGCGCGCAACATGGCACTGCGTCATCTGCGCAGCCAAGCGCGCGACCGCCATGTCTTCGATGATGAGCTGGTGAATCGCCTCGCGGATGAAGCCATCGCGATGGAGCAGCGCCACCTCACTCAGCGCGAGGCGCTGGCAGGCTGCCTGCAAAAGCTGCCCGCCATGCAGCGGGAACTCGCACTCGCAGCCTACACGAAGGGCACTCGCATGGATGAACTCGCCGCCCTGCGGGGGCAGACACCGATGGCGCTTTACAAGCTGCTACAGCGCATCCGGCAGACACTGCTGGAATGCGTTCGCCGCACACTTTCACAGGAGGAAATCGCATGAACTCAGCATGGCATGACATCATTCAACGCCACATCGCCGGCACCACCACCGCAGAGGAAGCAATCGGCCTTGAGGCCGCGCTCACTGCCGATGCAGGGCTGCGCACCTTGTATCTCGACTACATGAATCTCGATGTGGCGCTTGGTGCGCTGGCAGACGCAGCAGACCACGTGCTCGCCCCCCAGAAGCAGCGCTCTTCCCGCTGGCTCACTTGGCGACCGCTTGCAGCGGCAGCCGCTTGTGTGGCGCTGCTGCTCAGCGGAGCACGGCTTTTTTCACGCAAGCCCCCTAGCACACGACCAGATCTGGCGGCGGCGTTTGCCTCAACCGAGCAAGCCATCGCACACCTGCCTGCGCCGCCACTGGCACCGCTACCTGAATGGATGTCTCCCACTGCCGCCATGCTTGACCCCGCAGGCCTCCGCCCTCTGAAATTTTAACCCACACCGCCCACACACATCATGAAACGCATCCTCCTCACCGCACTCTTGGTCTCCGCTTGCTCACTCCTTGCGGCAGACAAACCCGCTCATCAAGCAGACCCATTTGCAGGCGCGTTCTTCCCACCTGAACTCATCCTCCAGGCCCGCGAGCAGATCGGCATGAGCCAGCAACAACTCGAAGCATTTCAATCCCGTGTCGCAAAAACCCAGTCGCAGTCCGAAGAGTTGCGCAAGAAGCTGGACCTTGAATCCGCCGCGCTGGCAACACTGGCCAAACCGGAACGCGTGGAGGAAGCCGCCATCCTTGCCCAGCTCGACAAAGTGCTCGATGCCGAGCGTGAACTAAAGCACCTCCATATCAGTCTGGTAGTAGCCATCAAGAACCTGCTGACTCCTGAACAACAAGCAAAACTCCAAGAGATGATCAAGGATGGCGGCGCTCAGTTCGCGGAAGCCACGCGCAACCGGCTTACCGAAAAGATGGACCGTGTAAAGGCGGGCGCACAGGCATGGGCGGACAGTGGTCGCGATCCATCAGACGTCCTCAGGAACATGGAGCAAAAGTTCAAGCCGCTAATCGATGCCGGCAAAGTCGTGGAAGCAGAGGCCGAACTGGACCGCGCACTCGAACAACTCAAGCCGGAGGCGAAATGAGGGCATCCGCTTTTTGACTGCCTTAAAACTCGCTTCCCTTGTCTAAAACATGAAACTCGACTCCATCACCACCATCGCCTGTCTGCTGCTTCTGGCTGCCGTCGGCCTCACCCGGTCTCAAGACGAGGAAGCTCGCAGACACCTGCTGCATGAACTCGGCGGTCCTTACTTCGTTTCGCGTGACAAAGTGCAGGTGGAAATGAAGCTCTCAGACGAGCAGAAGCAAAAATTGCAGGAGAAGCTGTCAACAGACCTGCTTGAAGCCCCGAATCTCCTCGGGCAAATCAAGAACCTCAAAGGCGGCGAACGGGAAAAAATGATGCAGCCCTCGTATGAAAAACTTGTGGCTTTTCTTCAGCCGAATCTGACAGCAGACCAGTTCAAGAGGTTCCAGCAACTGCAACTGCAGTATGAAACTCCGAGCATCATGCTCCGGCCTGAGATCGTCACCAAACTGCACATCACCGACGAGCAGCGCCAGCAGTTCATGGCGGCCATTCAGGACATGCAAAAAAAGATCGCCCCCTTGCTGCAAGAAGCCAAGTCCGGCGGCAACCAGCAGGAGATCCTGCTCAAAGTGACCAAGCTGCGCCTTGATTGCCAAGGACAAATCGTGGCCCTGATGAACGACTCTCAGAGAAAGCAATGGGAGGAGATGACCGGCACCCCCTTCGTCATTTGGTAGGAGCAGTCACGGCAGCGGCAACCGCTTTATATCGCAGGCTCGAACCTCAATCTTAGATCATGAAATTCACCACCCTTTTCGCCTGCTTTCTTAACCTCATTTGCCTCAACTACGCGAACGCCGAAACCTCAAACTCGACCAGCGCGACCCAATATCTGTCCTTCCAAGTACAGACCGGTTTGCCTGGTTACGCGAGCCAGTTTCCCCCTGAGCCAGGTCGTTTTTCGCTCACCAAGGCGCAGATGCAGGAGTTTGTTCAATCGATCGTCAAGGCCATCGGAACAACGGGTGACTCCCGACACAAACTCACCTTTGCCATCGGCCCCCTCTGTTTCGACATGCCCGATGACGAAACGCGCCAGTTCATCCGCGCTGCCTTCGCGGTCGCGCTAGAGAATGATGTGGCTGTGGCACTCCACCTCGATGACTCGATGGGCTGGGGACAGCGCAAGGGCCTCATCTCCAATCCCGACAACATCGAGACGGCAGACTGGCAGCAAATCCCCAACACCGGTCGGCGCATGGACTGGGGCCGCACCCCCATCAAGTTCGCGCCCCAGATGTGCTTCAACAGTCCCGCGATCCTATCGGCCGTCAAAGAGCGGGCCGCTCTCATCGGCACGGAGGTAAAAAGAGAAACCGATGCACTCAAAGCCGCAGGCAAAGCGCACCTCTTTGCTGGTCTCATCGCCGGATGGGAGACCATGATCGGCCGTGATTTTGATACGGATCGCCCCCTGGGCTACCGCGCGCTCAGCCATCGTGGTTTCAGTGAAAGCAATCCGCCCAAGGATGCTGACCTCGAACGCGTCAAGGTCGTTCACGAGTTCATCAGGCTGTGGGCAGACTCCCTGCATGCGGCCGGAATTGACCGTGACAAAATCTTCTGCCACATCGCCTTCACGCCTCAGGGTTTGGACCACAAGGAGAAGGCCCACACCACCTCGCACTTCTCGCCACCCGAGGTGGCTTTCAGCTCTTCCTATCGTCCCGGATTTTCCACTTACCCCGAGGGGAACACGTTCAAGGAAATCCAGGCCGCGCTGGCCGCGCATGACAGCCCGGGTTGGATTTCCGCTGAAGGCACCAATATTTCCCCCACCGGCATGCCGAGCGGACTCACCATGGAGACTTATCTCGGGCGGATGTTCAACCACGGCGCAGTGATGGTGAATGTTTTTGCCTGGGGCATTGGTGGTGAAGCCATGCGCAGCCATTTCTTCCGCCGTGCTGCGGAAGATCCCGAGCCACTGGCGGCCTATGCCAAATTTCTGCGTGGTGAACCCCTGGTCGAAACCTCCCCAACCGGCTTTTCCCCGGAGGTCCTGCAGGCCAAGATGCAACGGATTCAGAAGGAACTCCCCGCCTGGATGCAATCCTCTGGCAAGCAGACGCAGGTGAAGCCTCTGATGGAAAAACTCAAAGCCTTGGTTAAGGACAAGCAGTGGCAGGAGGTGGACAAGGCGGCGGATGAAATCCTGACGTTGATCGCCGCCTCCAAGGTCCAGTGATGGATCTACCCCAGCAGTTCATTCGTGTTGTGAAAATCAGAAAAAAAACCCTCATCGCCTTCCTACTCGTACTGATGGGGTTGGTCGTCTGGCACTTGCTGGCTGGGCCGAATCCTGAAAAAGGTCCGCTGGCGCCGCTCAAACATGCAGCGGGAGATGTACACTACACCCGACTCGTCATCGCAGGTGAGAAACTGGAGAAAGGCATCTACGACCCCAGCGTTGCCTACACGCCGGATGGCAGTGTCGGCTGGCTAGCCTACTCCTCGGTGACGGGAAATGGTAACCTCATCAACGGCAAAGTCTCGCTCGGCGAATACGTCAGCACGCATCTGGCCCGCACCACCGATGGCGGCGCGAGTTGGACGTTCGTCAAGGCGCTCAACGTCTCGACCAATGGCACCTGTGAGATGGCAGATGGCCAGAAACTCCAAGGCGTGTGGCGCTACGAAGTCTCGTCACTGGTCTGCGATCCCACCGACCCCGATGTGAAGCGTCGCTGGAAGCTGCTGGTGCATCGCTATTTTTGGGAGCGTGACCATGAATCCCGGCAGACTCACGCCTGGATTTCCCTGCGCACCGCAGCAGACCCTGCGGGAGAATGGTCAGATGAAATCCCGCTATTTGGCGCAGGCAAGAATCCACCTGCGCCGTATCACAAGACGAAAGTGGATGTGAATGCGTTGGACGCCTCGCTGAAAAACACTGTCGTCTATACTGAACCTGGGACGCTGGTGCATGACGGGAGGCTGTATGTCTCACTCACCGCACTTCATCCGCAGTTGGGGCTGGGCGGCATCGGCGTTGGCTACAGCATCATCATACTGGCCTCCGAGGACCATGGCGTTTCGTGGAAATTCCTCGGCACACTGCTCAACGCCGAAGATGCCCGGCATTTTGGTTATGCCTATTTCGACGGCTCCGCCCTTTGCGTGGATGAAGGACGCGTCTTTCTCCTCGCCGTTCCTGGCAGCAAGCACCAGATGCACGATGGCTGCGTGGTCTTTGAATTCAAAGCCTTGCAGAAGGGACAGTTGCATCGTGATGCCGCCGGGCATCCCGTGGTGGCGAACTACCTGGCACCGCAGCCAGGAATTCTTTCAGGCCCCGGTGCCGGACAAGCCACCTACGACGCACACAACACCAGCGGCGGGATCATCATGCCACAGTTTAATCTCAAGGATTATCCCAACATCTTTCAGATTTACCAAACGATGAACCGGCCTGCTGCTGGTGCCAAAACGAGCAGGAAACCGTGAGCCAACTTGTCTGATGATTCATTTGACGGCGGGCGTGGCGCTGAGCACTGAGCAGGATGCTCCTCAACCACGGCATCCATCTCGGTTACTGCACCAACATCCACCGCGGCGAAACGTGGGAGGAAACTTGGAGCGGGCTCAAGAACTACACACTCCGAGTGAAGGACCGTGTGAGTGGCGGCAAGCCCTACGGCATCGGCCTGCGGCTCAGCCATCAGGCGGCGGTGGAACTCAGTGCGCCAGGGAAAATCGCCGAATTTAAGGACTGGCTGGATGCCAACGGCTGCTACGTTTTCACCATCAACGGCTTCCCTTATGGCTCATTCCACGGCACCCGAGTCAAAGAGCAGGTCTTCAAGCCGGACTGGAGCACCACGGAGCGGCTCGAATACACCAATCTGCTGTTCGATATTCTGGCGCAGTTGCTGCCGCCGGGCGTGAGCGGCAGCGTGAGCACCCTGCCCGGCTCCCACAAGACCTTCGGCGTCGGTGCCGATGAATTGCAGGCCATCTTCACCAATCTGCGTCTTTGCCGCGAGCACATCGAAAAGATCGCCTCAAAGAGCGGGCATGACCTGCATCTCGGCCTGGAACCGGAACCCCTCGGCTTGTTCGAGACCAGCGGGGAGACGCTCAAGTTTTTCGGTCTCTACCTCGACCGCAATCCACGTGACCTGGATTTTTTCAAGTTCGTGGGCCTGAACTACGACACCTGCCACCTCGCCATCGAATTCGAGGATGCCGAGAAAGCCCTGTCTCGCATCACCGGGGCCGGCATCCGACTGAGCAAGCTGCACTTCAGCTCCGCACTCAAACTCAAACCCACGCCGGAAAATGTGGCCAAACTGCCAGCCTTCGATGAGCCGGTGTATTTCCATCAGGTCATCGCCAGCTATGGCAAGGACGAACCACTGCGCCGCTTCAAGGACCTGCCCGACGCCCTACAGTTCGCCCAGGCCAATCCGGGCAGCCTCGGGGAAGAATGGCGCGTGCATTTCCACATCCCCATCCATGCCCAGCCCGGTGGCGGTTTTGACAGCACGCGGGATCATTTGATCGGCACGATGGACTGGCTAGCTAAAAACCCCACCAAATGCCAGCACATTGAGATGGAAACCTACACCTGGGAAGTCCTGCCACAGGAGATGCGCAGCGGGGATGTGGTGGATCAGCTCGTGCGGGAATATGAATGGACTCTGGGAGAGATGCGAAACCGGACGCTCGCCCCCAGTTGAGAGGGAAAATCCCCTTGCACCGGGACGCATCCATCGGAAGTCTGGCATTCCCAATTTCCCCACATGCAATCCCTCTGGAACGACCAAGAAGCCGCCACTTTCGGCACCGATCTGCTCGGACAACGCGTTTACACCTCACGCCTGCTCGGCCGGAACCCCGCCCTCGTCCTACACGGCGGCGGAAACACCTCAGTCAAGGTCACGGAGCAGGACTTCTTCGGTGATCCGGTCAATCTCTGCTACGTCAAAGGCAGCGGCTGGGACCTCGCCACGATCGAACGCGCCGGCTTCTCCCCCGTGCGCATGGAGGCTCTGCTCAAGATGTCCAAACTCGCCACCATGAGCGATGAGGACATGGTGCTGCAGCAGCGTGCCGCCATGACCAACCCCAACGCGCCTGCCGCCAGCATTGAGGCGATCCTGCACGCCATCCTGCCTTTCAGATTTGTCGATCACAGCCACGCCAACGCCATTTCCGCCCTCACCTGCAACGCCGATGGCGAGGCCCGTGTGACGGAGATCTACGGCAAGCGCGTCATCATCGTCCCGTATGTGATGCCCGGCTTCATTTTGGCCAAAACCATCGCCGACCTCATCGCAGGCCGCGATCTGCGCCAAGAAGGCATTCAGGGCATGGTCCTGCTCAAACACGGCCTCTTCACCTTCGATGATGATGCGCGCAAAAGCTACGAACTGCACATTGAGATGGTCACCATGGCCGAGGATTACCTCGCCAAAAAGGGTGCCAAAGCGGCTACGGCGGCTCCCACCGAAGACCTCATGGCTCTAGCGAAACTGCGCCAAGCCGTCTCCAAACGCCGTGGTTTCCCGCAGCTCGCCCGCCTCAATGCTTCGTCTGAAGCCGTGGGCTACGCGAACCTCGCCAGCATCGCAGATTTCGGCACCCGCGGCCCCCTGACGCCCGATCACAGCATCCGCACCAAGCGCGCACCTGCCTTCATCGGCGCAGACCTCGACGCCAGCGTGCAGCAGTACGCAGACGACTATGCCGCCTATTTCAATCGTCACGCCAGTGGCCAGACGATGCTCGATCCAGCCCCACGCTTCGCAATCTGGCCGAACAACGGAGTCGTCAGTTTTGGCGACACCTTGAAAGACGCCAAGATCGTCGCCGACATCGCGGAATCGACCGCTGCCACGGTGCAGCTCGGCGAATCCGTCGGTAGCTGGGAGCCGCTGCCGGAAAAGGACATCTTCGAAATCGAATATTGGGATCTGGAGCAGGCCAAACTGCGCAAAGGCCCCGCCCGCAAGGTCCATCAGGGCAAAATCGCCCTCGTCACCGGTTGCGCGGCGGGCATTGGCTTTGCCATCGCCGAATCGCTCGCCGAGCAGGGAGCGCAGGTCGTCGGACTCGACATCGACAAAGACATTCCCGACATCATGAAGAAGATCGGCGGCATCGGCATCGTGGTGAACCTCACCGAAGATAAGCCCGTGCAGGACGCGATTGATTTCACCGTGCGCGAGTTCGGCGGCATCGACATCGTCGTCAGCAACGCCGGCATCTTCCCGAAAAACGATCACCTCGACGCCATGGCGCAGAATGACTGGGACCGCACCATCATGATCAACCTCACCAGCCATCAGAAGCTGATGAACAAGGTCATCCCGTTTGTGAAGCAGGGCATTGATGCCAGCATCATCTTCGTCGGTAGCCGCAACTTCAAGGCCCCCGGCCCTGGAGCCTCGGCCTACTCCTGCTCCAAGGCCGCGCTCACGCAGCTCTGCCGTGTCGCCGCCCTCGAACTCGCGCCGCACAAAATCCGCGTCAACATCGTCCACCCCGACGCCGTCTTCGACACCAAGCTCTGGACCCCTGAAGCCCTGGAAAAGAGCGCCACCCGCTACGGCATGACCGTCGAGGAGTACAAGACCAAGAACCTCATGAAAGTGGAGATCAAATCCAAGGACATCGGCAACATGGTCAGCGCCATGGCCTCCCCCTTGTTCGCCAAAGTCACCGGCGCTCAGATCCCCGTGGACGGCGGAAATGACCGGGTGATTTAATCTGGGAAAGGGGCGAGCGATGACACTGCCAGAACTCCCCCTCTCTACGCCATCGCTGCTCTTTCCGGCAATCTCGCTCCTGATGCTGGCCTACACCAATCGCTTCCTCGGCTTGGCCGCCGTAGTGCGAGGGCTGCATGCGAACTGGCAGACCACGCAGGAGCCCCTGCTGCTGGCGCAGATTCGGAGCCTGCGGCAGCGCATTCAGATCATCAAGCACATGCAGACTATGGGCGTGCTGAGCCTGATGTTTTGCGTGGCAAGCATGACACTGCTGTTCTTTGGCCAGCAAATGGGCGGACAGCTCATGTTCGGCATGAGCCTGATCTTGATGCTGATTTCGCTAGCGCTCTCCCTGGTGGAAATCCAGATGTCCGGCACGGCGCTGGACCTGCAACTGCGAGATGTGAAGTGCCGGGAGCAGTGAGCAGGTCTTTAATCAACCAGCCGTGCTCGGATCTTTGATGATGCGGCGCAGCAGCGGGAAGAGGGCATCCTCACACTCTTTGCGTTTGAAGCGTAACTGCCGCTTCACCAGCGGATTGCCAAACATGCGATGGCTGTCCGCCACACGTCCTTCGAGAATATCCAGCCACGTCGCGTTCGATGCATCCAGCGCAGCCGCGAGGCTTTGATCCAGCACCGGCATGCGCAAGACCAGATCCTGTGGCCGGACGATTTCATCCAGCAGTTCGGCGGAAACTGGGCCGTCTTTCAGGCTGACGATCACAATGGAGGGAGCCTCGCCGAAAATGGCCGTGCGCCACTGCTTGATGGCTGGCAGGGTGGCGGCCTTCGCGGTGACCGGGTGGATGGGCAGCCAGTGCAGGCCGTCATCCTCACGCAAACTCTGAATGATCTCAGGGTTCAAATCACGGCCCAAGATGTCCTGGCAGCTCGCGGGCAAGTCGGCCAGCACCAGTTTCCCTTCCATGGCCGTTTCCACGATACGACGCATGGAGTCGATGTTGTCGATGGGCATGGCCTCAATCCTCTTGGGAGAAATCTTTTGAAAGTCCCGGTTTCCCAGAGCATCGCAGTCGAACATGGCCACGTCATCACGCGTTTCAAAGTTGGCAAGTTCGTAGATAAGGCGGGCAATGGTGCTCTTGCCGGTGCCTCCGCTGCCAGCGGTGATAAGGATCATCTTCATAGGGTGTTGCGGTAGCTTATCGAGTGACTGGTTAAAAGGAAAAACGGAAGGTGATTTCATACTTTCTTCCAACTGAGGAGTTTGCACTGCCCGAGGCAGGAGTGACAAAACCGGAACATGCGGGGAAGCCTGAGCCACCGACGTTGGATGAGATGTCTGCGGAACCGCGATCCGGCCCGTGCGTTGAAAGGAAGCACCCAGATAACAAAAAAACTGCCCCGGCAGATCTCGACTGCTCATGGATTCCCTGTTGTAACCAGAGAGGCTGAACGTGCCATCTTGCAACGTCTGCCAGAGGCGGCTGAGCTGTTCATCAATATCACCGCGCAGATCGGAAAAGGGTTTGCCGGGTTCCACCGCTTCTCGAATGACCACCGGGGACCGCCCCAACGACAAACAGTCACTGGCAGACTCTAAAGCGACCGTAAATTCCGAGAGACTGTCGAGGCGAATATCCAGCATTTTGGAATCATTCGCACTTTCCCGCAGTCCGGGCAGGCGCAGCAGAATGTGCTCAGGATCCAGCGCCAAGCCCAGCACCGGCACGGCGGCCGCCTGCTCACGCAGGCGGTTGTGCAGCATCAGAACTTCGACCTCAGTCAGCCGATGCCGATGCGCCAATAGGCGGGAAAGACGAACGGAAATGACGGGCATCCGCGATCCCTCAGTCCGCCCATAAACACGGGGAGTGGACCGTGGAGCTGGCAGCAAGGGGTGCCAGCGCTCATTGGCGAAGAGCTGCGACATCATGTTGGAGCCGCGCAAACCCCGCGTCACGGCAGCGGTCGCCATCAACATCAACCCTTTGATCTGCCCCAGCGTTAACAGCGTGCTTCCCGCCACCTGCCACTCTCGCAGATGGGTCAGCAATGAAGATGGCACTTTGGCAGCCACTGCAGCGCTGATGGGTTCGGTCGGATGACCTTTGATCAGCATGGCGAAGACCTGCAACACTCTGGAAGCGATCTCGCCGCGCCCAAGTGGCCGCCTTTCAAAGCGGTCCACAAAGAGCTGTAAAAAATCCTGCTGCCATAATCCCACCCGGCAGTTCAGCGGATCCACAAATGAAACCGCTTCGGGCAGGAAGGACTCCAGCGCCTCCAGCTCCACCGCCAGCCGCCACACCAAAACACAGGCAATGCCTATCGGCAGCGGCCCAACCCGGCTGCAATACTGCCGCACCGCTTCTCCAGGCGCCGTGCCCAGCATGACATTCGTCTGAGTTCCCTCATTGAGGATGTCTGAGGTGGACCCCGAAAATCGGGCCAGTAGTGAAGTTATGCGATTATGGTGGCTACGGTTTGGGGGACACCCCAAACACGACACGACATAATGAAAGCCAAACGCAAAAGACACGACGCCCAGTTCAAAGCCCGAGTGG
>CAINGK010000128.1 GCA_903848465.1 uncultured Verrucomicrobiota bacterium | reverse complement strand
CCAAGCTTACCGCAGACGAAACCGCCACCACGCAGAAACTGGCGGAGTTGCAGAAGCAGATCAGCGACGCCGATGCAGAAGTGAAGCGCCTGAACGCGTTGCAGGCCGAAGCGCAGAAGTCCGAAGCCGAGCAGCGCACGAAACGCAGTGCAGAACTGCAAGATCTCGACAAGCAGCTCGACACGCGTCGTGCTGATCTGAGCAAGACGCAGGCGGATGTGGCGAAGGCACAGAGCGATTTCACCACGCAGAGTGCTTTGCTGAAGAAGGCCACAGAAGAGGCCACAACGCGTGAGGTCGTCGTCGCCAAGCTTACCGCAGACGAAACTGCCACCACGCAGAAGCTGGCTGGGCTACAGAAGCAGATCAGCGACGCCGATGCAGAAGTGAAGCGTCTCACCGCGTTGCACGCCGATGCGCTGAAATCCGAGGCTGACCAGCGCACGAAACGCAGTGCAGAACTGCAGGATATTGACAAGCAACTCGACGGGCGTCGTGCCGATTTGGCGCAACTCGAATCACGGCGCGAGTCGAAGCAGAACGAAATCGAGGCCGTCAATGCATCGCTGGCGACAGCCCAGGAGCAGGTCCAGCACGCACAGACGCAGATCGCGCAGTTGGGTGGCGAGGAAACAGCCATCTCAGCGCGCGTGGCCGAACTGCGGGGCAACGAAGACCGCCTCACCGTCCTCACCCACACGCTGGGACAGATGGAAACTCAGCGTGGCCTGCTTGATGCCGCCATTGCTACCCTGCTTGGCAGGCAGCAGTCCCATGAGGCAGATGCAGGTGCCGCCGAGCAGCGCATGACCGCACTGCGCGCTCAATTGACCGAGTTGGAGCAGCAGCATCTCGCGGCAGAGCAGCGGCTTGCAGCGCTGACCAGCGAGAAGTCGGCTGCGGAGGCTGCTTTTGCCACTCAGGAGAAGGAAGCCCTGGCAAAACTGGCCGACATTGACCGGCAGGCCAGGGACACGCGGAAACTTGACGAAGCCGAGCGGCTGGAAGCCGAGAAGCGTCAGGCAGACCTCGAAGCGCAGATCGCCGCAAGTGGAACGCGCCTTGCCGAGCTGCAGGCGCAGGTGAAGGTGCTCGAAGACCAGGCGGCAGATCTTACCAACAAGCTGGATGATCTGGCCTCGACCGATTCCAAGCTCAAAGACAGCACGGATGCGCTGAAGTCCGTCGAATCGCACAAAGCCGAGGTCGTTGCTGCGATTGCCGCGCTGGTAAAGGATCGTGATGAACGCACCCGCGAATTGCTCGCAGCCACCGAGCATGGCCGTGCGCAATCGCTACTGACACAAACGCTGACTCAGCGCCGCGAGGCCTTGGAAAAAGAGGTGCACCTCATCGAAGAGCAGCAGACCGAGCTTTCCCAGGCCCTAGGCGGGCTGCGCGAGCAGGTGCGGGTGGCTGAAAGTGAGCTTAAAGAGCGTGAGGCCAAAGTCGTCACCGCCGAGCAGCGTACTAAAAATCTCGAAGAACTCGCCGCCACCGCCGAGCAGCAGTTCAAAACCGTGCAGGCAGAGCACAAGAAGGTTACGGAGCAGTTGGCGCTGGCCAAAACCGACTTAGAGCAGTCGGTGGCCGCTGCCATCGAAAAGAAAAAGGATGCCGCATCCGCCGCCGCATCCGCCGAGAAAAGTTCGCAGCAGCAGCTCACGCTGGCGGAAAAAATCAGCGGCCTGGAAGCGGTCATTGCCACCCTCACGACGACCCACGCCAGCACGCAGCAGAAACTGTCCGCAGCGGAGTCGGATCATCAAAACCTGCAAGATCGCCTGACAGAGCGGCAGAAAGAAATCGCTGGAGCCGAAGCGCGTGTGGCAGAGCTGACGCAGCAGACCGCAGGTCTCGATGACCGTGTGAAGGAGCTGGCCGCCGTGAACAAGCAGAACGCCGAACTCAGCAGCGTGATCACCGCCGCCACGCAGGAACGTGACAAGCTGCTGGCCGAAACGCAGCGTTTGGCCAAAGAACGCGCCGAACTGGAAGCCGTGTTGCCTGATCTGCGCGGCAACGTGACGCAAACCAGGGCTGAAGCAGACAATTTGAAGGCCGAACTGGCCGGTCTGATTAAAGATCGTGACGCTGCTGCTGCAACGTTGAAGGAATCGATTGCCCAGCGCAAGGAATCCGACGCCGCCGTCGAAGCGCTGCGCATCGAGTCGGTCAATCTCGACAAAATCCTGGGGGACAAGCGCAGCAACCTCGAAGCCGAGACAAAGGCAAAACTCGCGGAGGCGAACGCCGCCGAAACGCGGCTCAAGGGCGTGCAGGAACGCATCGCTGGTGCCGAAAAACGGCTGGCCGAACTGGCAGACGTGGATGCACGCATCGCCACGGCCACCAAGACACTCAAAGACACCGAAACGCAGCGCCAGGCTGAAGACAAAGCACTGGCGGATCTGGCACGAAATCAGGACAAGTTGAAGAAGGACTGCGCCGCGCTCGAAGCTTCGCTGAAGACAGAGAATGCGAAGCTTGCGGAGCTGACCAAGGCCGTCAAAACGAACGAAGCCAAGGCGGCGGACGCCGAAAAACGTGTGGAGAAGGCCACGGCTGCACAGCAGGTGGCCGAACAAAAACGTATCGAGGCGGATGCCACCGCCGAGAAGGCGCGCACGGAGGAAAAGAATCTGCGGAAACAAATTCCCGCGCTGACCACCGAGTTGGCGGGCATCCAGGCGCTGCTGGTCACGGTGACGAAGGAGCGCGAAGAGGCTTCTCAGTTTGTCACGCGTCTCAACGTCACTACCGACGGCCAGAACAAGAAGCTGGCCGAACTGCAGCAGCAGATTACCCAGTTGGAAGAGGCGCACAAACTGCGCGAAGAGCGCGTGATGAAAGCGCAGGCGGATGTGGACAAGGAGTCCGCACGCCTGAAAGCCGCGCAGGAGCAGTCCCGATCCGCAGAGGTGCAGCTTGGCGAACTCGAAAAAACGGTCAAGGAGGCCAAGGTGAAGGCGGATGCCGCGAAGAAAGAAACCGCCGCGATCGAAGGTGAACTGCGGCAGCGCCTTGACCGCGTGCAGAACCTCAAAGCTGACGAAGAACGGCTGCTCAAAGTCATCGAGGCGCAGAAGCTGGAACTGGCAGAAGTGGACATGTCCCACAAGGAACTGCACACCAAGGTCGAGGCGCGTAAGCACGAACTGGGCGAATACATCAACGTCGGCGGCAAAATTCTCGGCCTGGGGCAGGCCCTGACGGGGCTGGAATCACGTCAGGCGGAGATCAACAAATCTCTGCGCAAAGCCTCGGAAGAAGATCTGGCGATCCAGGTGAAACTGAACGCCGCGCAGGAGTCGCTGAACCGCGAAACCGCCCGTGCCGAGCAGGCGCGCAAAGACCGCGAGGCCGCCGATGCCGAATTCAAAAAATTCAGCGCCGATATTCAGAAGCAGGCCGCCGCGCTGCAAAATTACGAACTGGAGCAGAAAAAGCAGATCGCTGAGCTGGAGAAGCGCATCGCTGATCTTGGCACTACGCAGCAGCGTGCCGTGGGTCAGATGGATGAAACCAAGGCCGAACTGGTCCGGCTGGAAGGCAAAAAACAGGAATTCGCGCAGGCTGAGGCCCAGATCAAACAATGGCAGGACATCGAAAAACGCCTGCGCGGCCAACTGGTCGAACTCGAAGAGAAACATGAAATCATGCGCCGTGGTCTGCCCACCGAGGAAAGCACGGTGGTCATGTTTGCGAACGACATCATCAAGCGCATCGACCTGATTGATGCCTTGGTGGCGCGCTACGCTGGGGCAAACGGCAGCGACGTGCCGCAGCAGCTCGTCACCCTGCGCGCCTCATTTGAAGATATTCTGCACCAGCACGGGGTGACCGAATTTGACGTGCCGAACGGCACCGAAGTCGATATTGACCTGCGCAAACGCATTGCCGTCGTGGATTCGCTGCCCGGCAAGTCAAAGCCGCGCGTCACCGAAAGCTGCCGCTCCGGTTTTATCTTCTCGCGTGGCGAGGGACACGAGATTATCCTGCGAAAAGTGGAGGTCCGGACCTCCAGCCAATAGAACCGACCTCCGGAACCTTTTTTCACACACATTGTTATGGCTGAATACGTTGGAATCGACCTTGGCACCACCCTTTCCGGGCTGGCTTATCTGAAACCTGACGGCAACCCCGAAATCGTGCCGAACGCCGACGGTGAACGTCTGACGCATTCCGTGGTCTTCTTCGATTCGCATGAGGATGTGAAGCTCGTCGGCAGCGCCGCCCGTGATGGGGGGGAGCCTGACCGCACCATCTTTCAGATCAAGCGCTTCATGGACGACCCGGAGCATCTGGTCGAGATCGACGGCAAGAAGTGGACCCCAGCGGAAATCTCCGCCCTGATCCTGTCAAAGCTGAAGCGTGACTGCTCCAAAATCTGCGGAGACATCACCGAGGTCGTCATCACCGTTCCGGCGAATTTCAACGAACTGGCCCGCAAGAGCACCATCGCCGCTGCTGAAATGGCCGGCATGAAGGTGAAGCGCCTGGTGAACGAGCCGACAGCGGCGGCGGTGTACTACGCCCACTCCCAGGGCGTGAAGGGCCGCATTCTGGTGTTTGACCTGGGCGGTGGTACCTTGGACACGACGATCCTTGAGGTCGAAGGCGACAACATCAAAATTCTCACCTCCGAAGGTGCCCGGCATCTGGGCGGCAGCAACTTTGACGACATCCTGCTCAATGCTTATGAGGAGCAATACAAGAAGCAGACCGGCGCGGCGCTCTATAGCGACGAGCGCCACCGCCGCCGGGTGCTCCAGGCCACGGAAGACGCGAAAAAGATGCTCTCAAAGCTCCAGCGCGTGAATGACACCGTGGCCAATGACCAGAACAGCGGCATCGCCCGCATTGATCTGAGCCGTGAACATTTCGAAAAACTGATCCGTGGCATGCTCACCCGAACGGTTTTTCTCGTGGAGCAGGCACTGGATTCCGCGAAGCTGAAGACCTCCGACATCGACCATGTCGTGCTCGTGGGTGGTTCGACGCGCATTCCGAAGGTGAAAACCATGCTGGAAAAGATGTTCGGCAAAGTGCCCAAATCCTGCGGCAACGTGGACGAGTGCGTGGCTCTGGGCGCGGCCCTTTTCGCGAAAAAATCGTCGCGCATTCAGGAGGTCTGCAATGCGAGCTACGGCACACTGGCCATGGTTTACAATGCAAAGACGAAGGAGGAGAAGCTGATGAACTCCATCGTGATCCCCAAAAACACCCAGATCCCCTGCTCGCGTACGCAGGTTTACCAAACCTCCGAGGACAATGAGCGCGTCATCGAGGTGGACATCACGCAGGGCGAGGATGAAGACGCGAAATTTGTCGATGTCATTGGCCGCCTGACGCTGGACGTGCCGCCCAACCGCCCGAAGGGCTGTGAAGTGGCCGTGACTTTCAGCTACGATGAAAATCAGCGCGTGCGCGCCCTGGTGGTGGACAAGCAGTCCGGCCGCAGCAAGGAAGTCGCCGTGACCTATAAGGGCGCGGGCGTGCTTTCCGACGAAGAGTTGAAGCGCCGCAGTCAGCATCTTCGCGCCATGCGTATTGAGTAAACCGCCAGCAACTGAAGGAGCCCAACCTTATGTTCAAGATTCTCAAATCTCTCTCCAAATCCCTCGGAGGCTCCAAGCCCGCCGTCGAAACCAAATCCACAGCCAAAGAGGGCAGTCTGCTCGACAAGGTCAACAAAGCAGCCCCTGCGGCTGCGAAGGTAGAAGTTCCTGCTAAAAGCCCGGAAGAACTCTGCGGCATCACGCCCCAAATGCCCAAGGACGAGGTCAAAGCGAAGTTAAAGCTGCTCTTTCGCCGCTACAATCGCAGCGCTTCCAGTCTGGACGCCAAACTGCGCAGCGAGGCGGACCAGATGCTGGATGCCATCGTGCTGATGCGTGAAAAGTTTTTTGGGGAGATTTGATCCTGCCTCCGCAGGTCGGGAAAGAGTGATGGCATGAAACTGGACCGCCTCATCGCCGGTCATCATGCCATGGGGCGTCAGGCGGCGCATCATGCCATCGCGGCAAAACGGGTGCGGGTGGATGGCGTGGTCGTCATTGATGGCCATCATCCGGTGGACCGGTTCACCCTGGTGGAGCTGGATGACTCGGTGCTCCAGGCACCGGAACGGGCGCTCTATCTCATGCTGCACAAGCCGGTGGGGATTCTCAGCGCCACCAAGGACGATCAGCATCCCACCGTGATCGACTTGATCGACGATCCCGACAAACACACGCTGCACATCGCCGGGCGGTTGGACCGCAGCACCTCAGGCTTGGTGCTACTGACGAACGATGGCCGCTGGTCCAAACGGCTGATGACTGCGGAGGAGAAGGTGCCAAAGGTTTACATCGTCGAAACCCTCGATCCCATTGCCCCAGATGCAGTGGCGGCGTTTGCCAGCGGCTTTTACTTTCATACGGAGGACATCACGACACTGCCGGCGGAACTGGTCATTTTGGACGAGCGCCAGGCCCGGCTGACCCTGCATGAAGGGCGCTATCATCAGGTGAAACGCATGTTCCACCGGGTCAGCAATCGTGTCGTCAATCTGCATCGCGAGAGCATTGGTTCCTTGGTGCTGCCCGCCGATCTGCCGCCGGGAGCATGGCGGGCGCTCACCCGCGAGGAAGTGTTGGCTGCAGCGGGAGGAGACTGAGGCGCACGTGTGCATGACCTTCTGGTGGTTGTTCGTTTTTTAGAAAATCCAGCTTTCGCAGATGAATTTCACCCTTAATCTCGGGGTCTTGTGATCTCCCCACGCATGTACCTTAGCATATGGTTTGGCATCATGTTGGCAGCCCAGTCCGGTTGCACAACGCAGAAGGCTCCCAAGCCAGACAAACTCGCCATTGAAGAAGCGCGTAAAGCGCAGCCACTCGAAGAGAAGCCGAAGGAAAAGGAAAACCCGCTGGTGAAGCGGCTGAACAACCCTTCCACCATGCCGGTCGTACCACCAGCGGGTGCGCGCCTCTCGTATTCCTCCGCCAAGATCACGCAGAAGACACTGGCGATGACTTTTGACGATGGCCCGCATCCGAGCCTGACCCCGAAATTGCTCGATCTGCTCAAGGAGCGGAACATCAAATGCACCTTCTTCCTCATCGGCCAGCAGGTGAAAATGTACCCCAACATCGTGCGCCGCATCATCGCGGAAGGGCATGAGATTGGGAATCACACCTGGACGCACTGCAGCCTCACCAGCCGTTCGGACGAGCAGATCCGCAGTGAGCTGAAAAAATCTGAAGATGCCGTCTTTGAAGTGGCCGGGGTGCGTCCGCACCTGGTGCGCCCGCCTTATGGTGCCATCAACACCCGCATCAAAAATCTGATGTTCACCGAGTTTGGCTACTCCACCATCATGTGGTCGGTCGATCCCCAGGACTGGCGTCGTCCGGGTGTGGCCGCTGTGACCAGCCGCCTCGTCAATGGTGCGCATCCAGGTGCCATCATGCTCTCGCATGACATCCATCCGCCCACCATCGTCGCCATGCCGGCGATGTTTGATCAACTGCTGGCCAAGGGTTATCAATTCGTCACCGTGAGCCAGCTCTTGAACATGGAGAAGGCCTCGATGCCTGTAGGTGTAATCGTCCGTCCCGCCGAAATGGATGGCACCAAAGATCCCACACCGCTGCCAGAGAAGAAGCCAAGCGCTTGAAGGCAGGCGTGTGCTCTGAAAAAAAGAAAGCGCCCCGGGCGGAGCCGGGACGCTTTCAAACCCGCCTGTGCCGTCCGAATACAAAGGGCTCACGTATCCCATGAGACCAGGTGGGAACCCGCGTGATGAAGCTCTGTCTTCCAGTGAAGGCATGACATGTCACTTCAGCGCGTAGCCCCCGCAGTTGATGAATCGGGCCGGGCCACAAAGCTCGAAAACGAACACCGCAGGAAATTTTTCAAAGAGCAGGCCGCGACAAAAAAGCCGGACCAAGATGGCAGAATGGTATGCCTTGATGCCTGCATGATCAAGGGCCGTGTCGTCTGTCTTCTTTGGAGAAATCCATGCATGGCATGCGTTTGTTTACCCTTACATTCATGACGCGCTTTCTTCTTTTTTTGCTGATCTGCTCCACCGCCAAGGCGGCTACCATCCAGCGCATCTGGCTGAGCTTTCAGCGCGAGGAACCAACGTACCTCACGGTGAACTGGGAAACCGCCCAGCCAGGAGCCTCCGAAGTGTTGTTTGGGACCAGCGCCGCTCTGGATGGCAAGGCTACCAAAGCGGAGCAGGTCACCTTGCATCACGTCGAAATTCCGATTCCCGAGAAAGAGGTGACCTATCGTTATCAGGTGCGCTCAGGCGCTGAAACCTCTGCCGTTCACACGTTCAAAGGCATGCCGTCCAAAGAGCTGCGCATCGCTGTGGTGGGGGACTGGGGTTTTGCGCAGCCTGATCTCGCCTCATTGATCAAAGACGACGTGCATGTGCTGATGACGGCGGGAGACAATGTCGGCAGCCTGCATCAAAAGGGCCGCGAGGGTACGAAAGCCTTCAGCGCATTGATCGATTCGCAGCCTGAGCTGTTTCGCAGCACTCCCTTCATGCCGGTCCTCGGCAATCATGATCGCGAAATCCGTTCGCGTGGCCCGAAGCCACCACCCGAAGCGGTGTATGACGTGGAGGCCATGGCCTATCGTGCATTCTTCGCGCTGCCCGGCAATGAATGGAACTGGTCGCTCGCGTTTCCTGAGTTCGCTGCTCGCTTCATCGCGCTTGATCTTGAGCACACCAGTGACATGGGCACGACGTGGCAGACGGGGCATCCCTTCGATGCTGCATCAGAACAGCTCGCGTGGTATCGGCAGCAGATGGAACCACCGCGTGCGGGCCATACGATCAGCATTCAAAACGAACGCAACGCCACGATGCGCGGGCAGTTGAAAGGCGAATGGGGCCGGCTGTTTCAGCAGGGTTCCGCCGTCATCACGGGCTTCGGTTATTTTGCGGAGCGATCCATGGTGGATGGCTTCCCCTATTACAACACAGCGCTCAAAGGCGATGGCGACCGCTACCCGGATTCCAAGTCCGCCTTCTTCGCCAGCGAGCATAGCTACCTGCTGCTGACCTTCAAACCGAAGTCGCCCATGCAGATTGAAAGCAAGAGTCTTGCAGGGCAGGTGCTTGATCAGCAGAGCTATCCGGCGAGGTAGAGCATTTTGATGGAGAACGTGTTAACATAAGTTACAGAATTGTCTCCGATGAGCCGTGAATGCGGCGTCCGGCCGCGTTTTCTACCCTATCCAACCATGAAACACCGACTTTTCTTTGCCTGCATCCTCACCTGTGTCAGCGTCTCTGCGGCTGACTGGGCCAAGCAAGCTGCCGAGGATGCTAGGCAGGACCACAAGAGCATCGTCTTTGACGGCCAAAGCCCGAATAAGCTCGTCTGCGATGCCACTTTGCGCGAGGTGCCCGACCATTCCTGGGTCATGGTGATGCTGGGAGGCGGAGACACCGAGCCCCAGCCGGAGAACGGCATCTTCATCACCCGCAGCACAGATCGCGGTCAGACCTGGTCGCCCATGGAGCGGCTGGACTTTGGCTTCAAGCACGAAGGGGCTACGATGGCTCAAGTGCCCAGCGAGTTGATGGTGCATGGACAGGTCTGCACGCTGTTTTTCTCAACGCATGACGGCATCTTCGGCGGTTGGAAATCTTGGATGGTGCGCAGCGATGACTCCTGCCGCACCTGGGGCAAGGCCGAACCCGTGCCGGGGCGGTTGCATGACCGCACATTCATCCGTAATCACATCGTCACGCGGGACGGACGAATCTTGATGCCCTTCCAGCACTATGAAGGCCAGCCCACAGGCACCCCGCTGCCCGAGGACAAATGGAAGCGCCTTTCCTTCCACACGAGCAACCCGCGCAATGGCGTGCTCATCAGCAGCGACGGCGGCAAGACGTGGAGCGTGCATGGCGACATTCGCCTCACGAATGACGACACCTACAGCGGCTGGCCAGAGAACAACATCGTCGAGCTGGAGGATGGGCGCATCGCCATGATCATTCGTGCCGACCGTCTCGGTGGTGTGCTCTTCTACGCTGAATCGACGGATGGCGGACACACCTGGCCGACCATGGCGCGTAAAACAGACATTCCTAACCCCGGCTCAAAGGCCACACTCTACAATCTCGGCGGCGACCGCGTGGCCATCCTGCACAATCCCAACAGCAAGCACCGCAGCCCCATGGCGTTGTGGATCAGCTTTGACGGCATGAAGACCTGGCCCTACCAGAGAGTCCTCCAGCAGGAATCCGTCGATGGCCCCAAAGGCCGCATGAACTATCCCGATGGTTTTGTCAGCAAAGACGGCCAGTGGCTCCACTTCGCCTTCGACGACAACCGCCATCGGGCGGTGCATTACAGCGCCAAACTGCCGCCGTTGAAATAATCACTTCATCACCATCGGCTGCCCGGTGCATTCGAGCACGCTGTGCCACAGTTCCTGGGTGGGATCGACTTTGCGGCGGCCATGGATGACGAGGTCCAGCGGCAGATGCACGAAGGAATTGTGCCAGCGGCCCACCAGCATGTTGGTCTTGCCCGCCATCGCGGCATGCACGGCGTGTTGGGCGAGGCGTGAGCAGTACACATTGTCCTGCGCGTTGGCCGGAACGCTGCGCACGATGTAGCTGGGGTCGATGTACTTGAGGTTCACCTCGGTCTTCCGTTCTTTGAAAAAGGCGTTGATGCGGTCCTTCAAGAAGGGGCCGATGTCGCCGTAGCGCTTGTTGCCGCTGGCATCGGTGTCGTCTCCAGTTTGCATGAGGTGTTGCCCAGCCCCCTCCGCCACCACGATGACTGCGCTGCCACGTTTAGTCAGCCGTTGTCGCAGAAATTCCAGAAAGCCGGCCTCGCCGTTCAGTTCAAAATGAACTTCAGGAATCAGTACGAAATCCACGTTGCTGCCTGCCAGCGCGGCATAGCAGGAGATGAAGCCAGAATCACGCCCCATGAGCTTGACCAGGCCGACGCCGTTCACTGCGCCGGTGGCCTCGACATAGGCGCATTTCACCGCCTGCACAGCGGCATCGAAGGCGGTTTCAAACCCGAAGCTTTTGTCCAGGTAGCGGATGTCGTTGTCGATGGTCTTGGGTATGCCGACGACGGCCTTCTTCAATCCACGTCGTTCGATTTCCTTCACGATCTCCGCCGCGCCACGCAGCGTGCCATCACCACCGATGACGAAGAGAATATCGACCTTCATGTCCTCCAGCGTGTCCACCATTTCGCCGATGTCCTGCTTGCCGCGCGAGCTGCCCAGCAGGCTGCCGCCAAAGTGGTGCGCCTGCTCCACGGACGTGGGTTTCAGCAGCAGCGGGGTGTGGCCGAAGCGTTGCACCAGCCCTTCGTAGCCGTAGCGGAAGCCATACACGCGCGCGACGCCGTATTGCTGATGGCAGCGGTTCACGATGCCGCGAATGATGTCGTTCAAGCCCGGGCAGAGACCGCCGCAGGTCACGATGCCGACCGTGGTCTTGGCCGGGTCAAAATAGATCATCTCACGGGGGCCCGCTTCTTCATAGCTCGGCTTTGACACATCACGCCCATCTTCAAGTAGATGGCTGTGGTAAAGAATGCGGTCCACCGCGTCCGCTTTGTAGGGGGCCTCCACCCCGCCAATGCGGTGCAGGGGCGAGTGAATCAAACAAGGGCCGAGCGAAGGGATGCTCGTGTCGGAAGGGGCTGGGGTCATGGCTGGTGGAAGGTTATTAGAGCAGGAGAAGTGCCATTCTCTCGCTCCTTGCTGCAACTGCCTGACACAAACAGTTCTCCTCCACGTTCCAGCTTGCTCCCAATTATGAGAATCCTCTTCGCCCTGCTCATTTCGACACTCGTCGTTCCTCTGCCCGCATTCGCGGTGGAGCAGCTCCCCAATGTGGTCATTCTTTTCGTGGATGACCTGGGGTATGCCGACATCGGACCCTTTGGAGCCACGAAGCAAAAGACGCCGAACCTTGACCGCATGGCGCGGGAGGGCATGAAACTCACCAGTTTCTACGCCGCCCCAGTATGCAGCGTATCACGGGCGCAGTTGATGACGGGGTGCTACGGCGCGCGCGTTTCCGTGCCGAGCGTTTATGGGCCAGGGAGCAAACAGGGCCTGAACCCGCAGGAGCGCACCATCGCCGAATACCTGAAGGACCAGGGCTATGTCACGCAAATCATCGGCAAATGGCATCTCGGCGATCAACCCGAGTTTCTGCCCACAAAGCAGGGCTTTGACCACTACCTCGGCATCCCTTATTCCAACGACATGCAGAAGACCGCGAAGGAAAGCGGCAAACTCGTCGTGCCTCTCGTGCGCGATGACAAAGTCTTGGAACTGCTCACCGAAGAAGATCAAACCCGCATCGAGGAGCGCTACACCGAGGAAGCCGTCAGCTTCATCCGCGCCAGCAAGGACAGTCCCTTCTTCCTCTACTTTCCCCACACTGCCGTCCATACGCCCATCCATCCCGGCAAAGCCTTCCAGGGCAGATCACAAAACGGCCGCTTCGGCGACTGGGTCGAAGAGGTCGATTGGAGCGTGGGCCGCGTGCTCGATACCCTGCGCGAACTGAAGCTTGACCAAAACACCCTCGTCGTCTTCACCAGCGACAACGGCCCCTGGCTTGTCAAAGGACAGGATGGTGGCAGCGCCCTGCCACTGCGCGGCGGCAAAGGCAGCACCTGGGAGGGCGGCGTGCGCGAGCCCTCCCTCGCCTGGTGGCCCGGCAAGATCGCCCCGGGCAGCGTGTGCGATGCCGTCGCAGGCACCATCGACCTGCTGCCCACCTGCGTAAAACTCGCCGGTGGCACCGTGCCCGCCGAGCCCGTCATCGACGGTCGCGACATAACGCCGCTGCTCTTTGGCCAGACCCAGGAATCCCAGCGCGAGGCCCACTACTACTTCAGCGGCTGGAATCTCCAGGCCGTGAGGCAGGGACCGTGGAAACTCGCCTTCGTTCCACAGTCGGACCCGATGAGCAAAGGCGTCGTGGCAGACTCGAAGATCACGCCGCGTCTCTACAATCTCGACACTGAAATTGGTGAACAGACCAACCTTGCCGACAAGCATCCCGCCATCGTTGCGAAGCTGCAGGGGCTCGCTGACAAGATGAGCGCCGAGATTGGCGGGAACGAGCCCACTGCCCGCCGCCCTGCGGGGGAAGTGCAAAATCCGCAGTTGCTCTATCCCTCCAACGAAGCATCGCGCGCCAGGAAGAAGGCGGCCAAGGGAAAACCTGTTGCGCTCGATGCCTTGAAACCCGGCGACACCCTCGGCGAGGATGAAGCACCTCAGATTGCCAACAGTGGATTCACGCTTTCCTGCACTGTCGAAACCACCCAGCCCGACGCCATTCTCATCGCCCATGGCGGCAGCGCGGCCGGGTACGCACTGCATTTACGTGGCGGTCATGTTGTGTTCATGATCCGCTACGGCGGCGGTGAATCCTTCACCGAGATTGAATCTCCCGGCACCCTCTCTGGCAGCACTAAGATCAGCGCCAGCCTCGCCAAAGATCATACCTTAACCCTCATCGTAAACGATCAAGTCGTCGCCACCGCCAAGGCCACGGGCCTCATTGGCCGTCAGCCGCAGGAAGACTTCTGTGTGGGGCATGACAGCGCGAACCCGGTGGCCGCCTACACGGCAAAAGGAAGGTTCGAGGGCAGGATCAGTGATCTGAAAATCACGACGCCATGATGTGAAGAAGGCGGCCCTCCTCAAAATGACTGTGCGAGGGACGGCTTCTTTGAGGCAGATCGAATTCCTGAGGACACACATGCCAGTTGCAAAAACTTTTATCCCCTCCTGCTTCCAGCTATGAACACTGCTTTTCCCGACAGTCTCCGCCTGCAACTCCGCCAGACCGGCGTGATTGCTGTTTTGATGATCGACCGTGTCGAGGATGCGGTGCCGCTGGCGCGGGCCTTGCTCGCGGGTGGGGTGAATGGCATCGAACTCACTCTGCGCACGGACGCGGCGCTTGAATCGCTGCGGCGCATTCGGGCCGAAGTGCCGGAGATGACGGTCGGCGTGGGCACCATTCTCACGCCGCAGCAGGTGAATCAGGCCAAGGAAGCCGGCGCGAGCTTCGGTGTGGCTCCCGGCATGAATCCACGCGTCGTTGCCGAGGCGATTCGGATTGGCCTGCCGTTTGCGCCCGGAGTTTGCACGCCGACGGACATCGAGATTGCTCTCGAAGCCGGCTGCCGGGTGCTGAAGTTTTTCCCGTCGGAGCCGAGTGGTGGTCTGATCTTCCTGCGCAGCATCATGGCGCCGTTCATGCATCTTGGGGTGCAGTTCATCCCGCTCGGCGGCGTGGGTGCAGGGAATGCTGCGCACTATCTACGCGAGCCTGCCGTGCTGGCGCTCGGCGGCTCATGGCTGGCACCGAAGGAGATCGTGGCCAGGGGCGGGTGGGATGTCATCACCGCGCTGGCGCGTGAGGCCACGGACATCGTCAAGCAAGTCCGCCCATGAGCCGCGTCGTCACCTTCGGCGAAGTCATGCTGCGTCTCGCCACGCCGGGTTTTGCACGTTTTCAGCAGGCCATGCCGGGCAGCCTGAGTACCAGCTTTGCCGGGGCCGAGGCCAGCATCGCGGCTTCGCTGGCCTACCTCGGCATTGATGCGGCCTTTGTCACCGCCTTGCCCATGAATGCCATCGCTGATGCCTGCATCGCCGATCTGCGCAGCCTCGGTGTCGAGACGAAACACATCCTGCGCACGTGTGAAGGCCGCGTGGGAACTTATTTCCTCGAACACGGAGCGAATCAACGCGGCGGTAACGTCATCTATGACCGCGATGGCTCCGCAATGGCCATCACACCGGCTTCAGCCTACGATTGGGACGCGATTTTCACCGGCTGCGAGTGGTTCGTGATCTCTGGCATCACGCCTGCGATCTCACGCAATGCCGCCGAGGTGGCGCATGCCGCCGTAGAGGAGGCTGCGAGTCGTAAGATCCCAGTCGTATGCGACATGAACTACCGCACCAAGCTCTGGCAGTGGAACCCGCCGCTCGCCGCCCGTGAACTGGCCACGCGTACAATGAAAGAGCTCCTACCCTTCGTACAGGTGTTCGTCGGCGGCATCAGCGACGCCACCGCCATGCTCGGCATCGAGCACAGCGACGATCTGCATGCTTTGGCAAAGCAGATCATCGCCCAGTTTCCCAACCTCACTCACGCAGCCTTCACCCTGCGGGATGGCAGCACCTCCGCCGCTCAATGCTTCAGCGGTGCGCTCTTTGAGGCTGCGACTGACACGCTTCACACTGCGCTGCGCTACTCGATCACCCAGATCATCGACCGCCTCGGTGCCGGAGATGCCTTCACTGCGGGCCTCGTGTTTTCATTCCTCCAAAAGTCCGATCCAAAAACAGCCATCGACTTTGCCACCGCTGCGGGTTGTCTTGCCCACTCCATCGAGGGTGACTACAACTACAGCACCCGCACCGAAATCGAAACCCTCATGCAAGGCGACGGCGGAGGCCGCGTCAGCCGATAAAATTTTATGTCCAACTCTTCCACCACTACTGCCCCTGACCGCTGGTCCCTCGAATCTTGGTTCTCCGGCTTCGGCAAACCCGACTACACCGACTTCAAAGCGGTGATCGTGCGCGATGTCGATTCGCTAAAAACGCAAGCCGCTGCTCTCGGCAGTGACACCACGGAAATCGCCCGTGTGATCAATGCGCTGGAGTCGCTGAGTGATCGCCTCGGCCATCTCTCGGCCTATCTTGGGTGCTTGTCTGCGGATGATGCGAATGATGAGGCCGTGAAGTCCGATGAGGCGTGGATTTCGACGCTGGAAGCTGAAAGCACCAAGCTCATGGCTTCGCTGCGTGCGGCTCTGGCGGCTTTGAGCGATGACGCATTTGCAGCACTACTCGCTGATCCCTCGTTGAAAAATGCTGAGCATGCGGTGAAGCGCATGCGTCACGAAGGCCAGCATCAGATGAAGTCAGAGATGGAGGCCCTGGCGGCAGATCTCAATGTGAACGGCCTGCATGCCTGGGGACGGCTGTATGACACGCTGTCGGGCAAGATGGCGTTTGAAATGACTTTTCCAGATGGGCACAAGGAAATTGTGCCGATGTCGCGTCGCCGTGCACTGATGTCCGAGCCCGACCGCAAACTGCGTGAGGCAGCCTTCAACGACGGGCAGAAGCCGTGGAATGATCATGCCGTGACGCTCGCTGCTGGATTAAACGGCATCGCAGGTACACGCCTCAGCCTGTATGGTCGTCGCGGTCTGCCGCACTTTCTCGACACACCGTTGTTTGATGGCGCTATGAGCCGGAAGTCGCTCGATGCGATGCTGGAGGCGATCCATACACACATCGAGCTGCCACGCCGTGCGTTGCGCAAAGCTGCGAAGCTGCAAGGCACCTCAGCGCTGCACTACTTCGATCTCGAAGCCCCGCAGATCGCCGCACCGGATGAAAAGGAACTCACATGGGACGAGGCCTGCGCCACGGTCGATCATGCCTTCAGCTCCGCTTATCCGAAACTTGGTGAGTATTTCCGCGAGATGCTCGCACAGCGCTGGATTGAGGCGCAGCCGCGCGCGGGCAAGCGTCCGGGTGCGTTCTGTACCGGATCGCAGCTCAAGCACGAAGAGCGCGTGTACATGACCTTCCACCGCACCGTGCATGATATGGTCACGCTGGCGCATGAGGTCGGTCATGCGTGGCATTCTTGCGTGCTCCGCCCCGCGCGTTCTTTTGCGGCGAACTATCCGATGACGCTCGCTGAAACGGCGTCAAATTTTGGCGAGATGATCCTGCTCAACGGCCTCATGACCAATCCTGGCATCACCGAGGCCACGAAGGCCTATCTGCTCGATCAGGAAATGCTTCGTGCGCATGCCTACCTCATCAACATCCCGATGCGCTACGAATTCGAGAAGGCCTTCTACACGGAACGCGCCAGCGGCGAGGTAAGCGTGAGCCGCTTGAGCGGGCTGATGACCGAAGCGCAGCGCAAGCTCTACGGCGATACGCTGCTCGATGACGGCACTGACCCCATGTTCTGGGCGTACAAGATGCATTTCTTCATCACTGGCGTCTCCTTCTACAACTTCCCCTACGTCTTCGGTTACCTGCTGAGCCAGGCGTTGTTTGCTCGCTTCAAGGCCGAAGGCGCGGCCTTCCTGCCACGCTACGAGGCCTTCCTCTCGATGACCGGCAGCGCGACGTGCGAGGAAGTGGTGAAGCAAAGCCTCGGCGAGGACATCACGCAGCCTGAGTTTTGGGCAACGGCGCTGAAGGCCATTGAGCCAACCCTGACGGCCTATGAAGCGCTGAAGTGAGCGTAAGACGCCTGCTTGGCCTGCGTTTCTGCGGCCATCATGCGCCTCATCCTTGCTCTTTTGCTGCTCGTTGTCACGGCTCCGGCCGCTGACAAGCCGAATGTCTTATTCATCGCCATCGATGATCTCAACCATTGGGTCGGCTATCTCGGGCGCAATAAACAGTCGATCACGCCGAACATCGACAAGCTCGCCGCACGGGGCGTGCGCTTCACGCACAGCTACTGCGCTGCGCCGGTGTGCAACCCCTCACGGGCGGCGCTCATGAGCGGCATGCGTCCGGGGAGGACGGGCGTTTATGATAACAACCAGGACTGGCGTCCGGTCATTTCAGAAGAGCAAACACTCACCCACGCCTTTCGCCAGGGCGGCTACTTCGTCTGCGGCGCAGGCAAAATTTACCATGAGAGCTACAAGCGCCTCGAAGATTGGGGGTGACTACCTGAAAAACGAAGGCGGCATGCCGAAGGTGCCGAAAGGACAGAGCGATGGCGTGGGGGGCATCAAGTTCGCCGCGCTCGATTGCAAAGACGATGAACTCAATGACTGGCACATCGTAAACTACTGCATCGACCAGCTCGGCAAGCCGCAGGAGAAGCCCTTCTTCCTCGCCTGCGGCATTCACAAACCACACATGCCGTGGAACGTGCCGAAGAAGTACTACGACATGCATCCGCTCGATAAAATCGAGCTGCCACCCTACAAGAAAGATGATCTGGATGATGTGCCACCAGCGGGCGTGAAGATGGCCAAGCCCGATGGCGACCACGCTGAAATGATCAAGAGCGGTCGCTGGAAAGAGGCGATCCAGGGCTATCTCGCCGCCGCCAGCTATACCGACATGCTCATTGGCCGCCTCATGGAGGCCTATGACAAAAGCCCGCACAAGGCCAATACCGCCATCGTCTTCTGGGGCGATCACGGCTGGCACCTGGGTGAAAAAGACCATTGGCGGAAATTCGCGCTGTGGGAGGAGGCCACACGCGCCCCGCTCATCTGGGTGGTGCCCGGTTTGACCAAACCCGACAGCGTGTGTGAGCGCACCGTTGATTTCACCTCCGTCTTTCCCACACTCACCGACGTATGCGGTTTGCCCACGCCAGCGCATGTGGAAGGCAAAAGCATCAGGCAGCTCCTTGCCGATCCGGCTTCTGCCTGGGACACGCCAGCGATCACCACCTTCGGCCTGAGCAATCACGCTGTGCGCACCGAAGGCTGGCGCTACATTCATTACGCAAACGGAGATGAAGAACTCTACAATGAGGTCGCCGACCCCTATGAGTGGACCAACCTAGCCAAGGATCCGCAACACGCAGGGACCAAGGCCGAGCTGGCCAAACATCTGCCTACCATCAACAATCCCGCTGCCGGTGCTGCGAAGAGTGCGGAAAAGAAAGCGAAAAAGCTGCTCAAAAAAGCCCAGCAGCAAAATTGAGCATCAGAGCTGAGCTTCCGCTTGAGCTGCTGAAGTTATAGCTCAGCCAACACGGCGGTGAGCAGCTTCCAGAACTTCTGCGTGGATGAGATGCTGGCGCATTCTTTTTCGGAGTGCGCCTCGTGGATGTTTGGCCCGAAGGAAATCATGTCGAGATCTGGATAAGCCATGCTGATGACACCACACTCGAGTCCGGCATGGCAGGCACCCACGTTGACCTCATGGCCAAAGAGTTCTCGGTAGAGCTTCTTCATCTTGTCCAAAATGGGAGATGTAGCGCTGGGGCTCCAGCCGGGATAGGGATCGCCAGAGCGGACGTGGGCACCGATGAGTTCAAACGGCGCGCGGAAAGCAGCGGCGACGTCGAGCTTGCTAGACTCCACGGAGCTGCGCTGTAGGCTGCTCCATTCGGCCTTGCCGCCGCCGAGAGCGATGGTGGAGAAATTCGAAGACGCCTCCACCAATCCGGGCACCACGGGGCTCATGCGATAGACACCGTTCACGACGGCCTGCATGGCGAGAACGAGGGCCTTCTGATGCTCCGGTTTCATTGTTTGCACGCTGCCGCTTTCGTCAGCCACTGGTGTCGTGGTGATGCTCAGCCCTGGTTCGATCAGGCTAAACTCTGCGCGGATGCCAGCGGCCTCACGCTGGAATTTTTCATCAAATCGAGACTGATCCAAAATGACCACCTGCGCCACGCACTGCGCTGGGATGGCATTGCGTGCACTGCCGCCTCTCATGGTCGAAAGGGCTGCCACATCCTCGCCGCACGCATGGAGAAGGCGCGTCATGAGTTTGTTTGCGTTCGCGCGTCCTTCGTGAATCTGCAGTCCAGAATGTCCGCCGCGCAGGCCGGTGATATGGATGCTGACTACCGGCGCGGCGGAGTCATGCACCACCTCGGTGTATTCAAAACTGCCCAACGTATCAATGCCGCCTGCGCAGCCAATGGTAAAAGTATCGTCTTCTTCGGAGTCGAGATTCAGCATGGTTTTTCCCGTCAGCAGTCCGGGCTGCAGACCCAGGGCGCCGCCCATGCCCTGCTCTTCATCCAGGGTGAAGAGCGCCTCGATGGGTGGGTGGGACAAATCCTGCGCAGCCAACACCGCCAGGATCGCGGCGACACCGAGGCCGTTGTCCGCACCGAGCGTGGTGCCGCGTGCGCGCACCCAGTCACCATCGACCCACATGTCGATTCCTTGCTGGTCGAAATCAAACGTCACCCCGTCTCCAGCCTTATGCACCATGTCGAGATGCGCCTGCATGATGACTGGCGGGTGGTCTTGCCGGTCTGCTGAAGCGGGTTTTTTGATGATGACATTGCCCGCCGTATCGAGCTGTGCCGCAAGGCCATGGCGTGTGGCGAATCCCAGAACAAAGCCCACGACACGTTCCTCACGTTTAGATGGGCGTGGCACGGCATTGAGCTCGGCGAAGCAGTTCCAGAGAGACTTGGGTTCGAGGGTGCGGAGATCAGGAGAGGACATGCAATAGATAAGTAGAATCGTGGGGCGGTCGGATCAGGCTGGGTGGGATGCGTCGGACTTCAAGCAAGTTCGATAGGATCGGCCATTGAAGCTTCGATGCGATCTGCCTTCCGGATGCCCAACTCACGGCGTCATGACATGCACGAAGTTTCCCTGGAGGTCGTAGCTGACACAGCCGCTTTTGCCATCTGCACCCTGCACATTGATCTGAATGGTGACCTTGGGGCTGGGTGGCTGCATCTTCTGCTGGCGGTAGAAGGTGATTCGCTCGACCTTGCCGTCGGGCATTTTCAAGCGTTCCAGCGCAGTCTCTTCAAGTTTTGGCAGCAGATGTGGCAGCGCGGCCTCGACCTCATCCAGATCAAAGAACGAGGACTCTTGCAGATTGCGATAGAACGGGGTTTGGTCCGACCCCTTGAAGTCGGCGAAGTGGTCGTCATCATACAGCCAGTCTCGAATCTTCGCAGGCTGCTTCGGGTCGCGTGCGACGATCGTGGCCCGGCTGCCGGAGAAGGCGAGTTCGATGAGTTTTGCATGAGCGCCAAAGGTTTGCTTGATGCCCGTAATGACTTGTTTGGCACCTTCCGACTCAAAGGTGTTTACCGCCACGCTGCGGCTCTTTGGCAGCTTCACATGCGACACCACGCCCTGTGGATCGAATTCCACCTCTCCATCCTCACCTTCGCCATCCCGAATATCCACCGTCCACCGCAGCGGCTGTGCCTCTCCGCCCAGCGTGGCCTTCGTCAGCGAGACGGCGTAAAGCCGCCCCTTGGCGATCTCCAGCTTCGCCTGGGCCTGCTTCAGCATCTCCGGCACCTTCGCCCAGTCCACGTCATCCACGCCGAAGAACCGGTCATCAGGAAGTTGTGGCGCACCTGGGCCGCCGTTGAAGGCATCCATCCCCATCAGCACGCCATTGAGATTGGCGGTGAAACTCATCAGCCGTTTCGGTTTCTGCGGATCGCGTGCATCGAAGCCGAGGAAGTTCCGGTTCAGGTGCAGCTTCAGAATGCCGCGCGTGCTGCCGAAAGTCTCCCGCATCGTGGCCACGATGCCGAGCAGTTCTTTGTTGTCGGCATACAGATTGAGGTTCTTCGCACGGTTCGTGCCATCAAGGTTGAGGCGCGTGATGCGGCCTTTCGCATCCGCGTAGGCCGTCGCGTATTCCCGGTCGCTCTTCACCGAGATTTCCCAGTCCACATCGCCACAGGTTGCCACGGGGATGAGAAACAGACGCCTCTGAATGTGAATGCTTGCGATGCCGCCGCCCTCCAGCGCCGTGTGCTCCAGGGCGGACTTTGCAGTCGCCGCGACGCCTGCAATATTCACATCATTGAGATTGAAGAGGTTCTCTTCGAGATTGTCATTGATGAGGCTTAGCTGAACCGGCTTGGGCCCCGAGATGCTCACATCATGATAACGGTCCTCTAAAAGGTAGCTATGCTCCAGGCTGTATACATCCACGTGGCTTGGCTGCGCCGGATCCTGCACCTGGATTGTCAGACCCAGTGGTGTGATGTCCATGTTCAGAACTTTTGCTGGCTGAGAGAATTTTTTCGACAGCTCTGTCAGCGCCTCCTGCGCCTTACCTTCCTCAAACAGGTTGACCCTTTTCTGCTTGCTGCATCCTGCCAGCAGAACCACTCCGGTGAGCAGAGCGGGGATGAGTCGAAACAGCCTCTTGGCGGAAAACCCACCACTCGCACAAACTCGTTGTTCGGATTTCATAGCTAGCCGGATGCTCGCACAGCCTTCCCTGGGAGCAATCGCCATCTGTCGCAAGTGGGTACTGCATCAAACGCCGGTGGCGATGACTAATGAGGGCAAATCGCCTGAAGATTTCAGTTGGAACTAAGCTGGAATTAAGTGCGTGAGCGAGTGTTGCTTCACGCTTGGCAATCGCTGAGCGAATTCACGCAAACTCATTCATCTTCGCATTGCGGAGCTTGCGCATTTCCTACAGCATCGTGATTCTCCGACCATGAAAACTCACATTGGCACCTTTCTCTCCATCGGCTCACCTGCGGTCACTGAACTGGCGGCTGAGTCCGGCTTCGACTGGGTTTTGATCGATCTGGAACACGGCTGCGAATCTGAGGCCGCCCTGCCGAATCAACTGCGCGCTTTGCGCGGCAGCGATACCATCGCCATCGTGCGCGTGAGCGCACCGCATCCGGATCTGATCGGTCGTGTGCTCGATTGGGGCGCGCAGGGCATCATGGTGCCGCATGTGAATACCGTGGCAGAGGCTCGCCACTGCGTGGACGCGGCGTATTATCCTCCACAGGGGCATCGCGGCGTCTCACGCACCGTGCGTGCCTATGGCTATGGTCTGCGGCTGCCGGGCGATGTGATGCCCAAACCGATCATCCTCGCCCAGATCGAAACTGCTGAGGCAGTGGCAAATGCCGGGCAAATCGCCGCCGTGGAAGGGATCGATGCCCTTTTCATTGGGCCTGCCGATTTGTCCTTTGACCTCAAAGCGCAGCAGTCACCCCGCAGCTACGACGACTGCGTGAGCAGCATCGTCAAGGCCGCCAGAGACCACGGCAAGGGTTGTGGCATCCTCGTGCGCCATGCCGATGACAAGGAAAAGCTCAAAGCGCTGGGCTTCACCTGGATTGCCATGGATTCCGACCTTTCGCTGGTGCGCGAGGGCTTCAAACGGAACCTCGCAGTGGCCCGGGCATGGTGAAATTGTCCGACTTTTCCCTTTGAATCGGCTATTCCGGCCTAATCTCGCCTCCCCATGAACGCCTCCCCCCAAATCAAATCCAAGATCGTCGAACTGTGCGAAACCCTCGTGGCCGACAGCGACGTGAAAAATGCCCGCGAAAAAGCGGAAGCCTTCCTCGCCAACGAAGAAGCCGTATCGCTCTACCGCGAAATGGCTACGCTCGGCCGCGCCTTGCACCAGAAGCAGCACAGCGGTGAAGAGCCCAGCGGAGAAGAAATTTCCCGCTTCACCGATCTACAGGACCAGTGCGATACCAACACCGCCATTCTCAGCTTCATCGAAGCCCAGGACGTTCTGCGCGGCATTGCCGAAGTGGTGACAAGCTTCGTCGGCAAAAGCCTCGAACGCGGTGAAGTGCCTGCCGAAGCCGAAGTGTTCTCCAAAGGCTGCGGCGAAGGCTGCGGCTGCCACTAATCAGTGAATTGCATGAAAGCGTTCGCTTTGATCGCTGCGCTGCTGTTTTGCGTCTCGTCCTTCGCGGGCGAGGCCAAAACGGTGAAACTGCTCACCATTGGCAATAGCTTCTCCGCCAATGCCACCCATTACCTCGGCGATCTGGCGAAGGCGGGCGGACACACGCTCGTTCATCAGCCCCTCGTCATTGGTGGGGCCAGCTTCCAGGTACATGCCGAGAAAGCGCAAAAGCATGAAGCAGACCCGAAGGACAAAGCAGGCCTCTACACGAGTGGCCGCGGTTTGAAGGAAAACCTAGAACTGCAAAAGTGGGACTACGTCACGATCCAGCAGGCGAGCATCAAGAGCCACGACTTTGCCACCTATCAGCCATCCGCTGGCTGGTTGCGTGACTACGTCACCAAACATGCGCCGCAGGCGAAGCTGCTGGTGCATGAGACCTGGGAGTACCGGAAAGATGACTCGCGCTTCACCAAGCCGTCAGACAAACCCGGCGAACCCAAAACCCAGGAAGAGATGTACACCGGCCTGCGCTCCGCCTATGACAAAATCGCCGCAGAATTCAATGCCAGTATCATCCCGACTGGCGACGCCTTCCATCTCGCGGACACAGACGCGACCTGGGCTTATCAAACCGACACCACCTTCGATCCCAAAGCCGCCAAACAGCCCGCACTGCCAAATCAGGCCCACTCGTTGCACGTCGGCTGGCAGTGGAAGAAGAAGGACGGCAAGACAACACTCGGCATGGATGGCCATCACGCGAATATGGCAGGCGAATATCTGGGTGCCTGCGTGTGGTATGAGGTCTTGTTTGGCGAAAGCGCGGTGGGCAACACCTTCATTCCCAAGGGGCTCGATCCGAAAGATGCCCTCTTTTTGCAGGAGATCGCGCATCGCGCTGTCATCGAGCGGACAAAATAATGTCCAAAATGCGATGATCGTGTCCTTGTGAAAGCCATGACACGCATCGTCGCTCTCCTTTTCGCTCTCAGTTTATCTGCCCATGCTGCTGCTGAGGCGGATGTCATAGTCTATGGAGCCACACCGGGCGGATTCTGTGCCGCCATCGCCGCAGCGCGGGAAGGTGCAACGGTCATTCTCCTGGAGCCGACGGATCATGTCGGTGGGGTGAACACGGGGGGACTCTGTTTCAGCGACTCCAATCAAACGGTGCGCAGCACGGTGCTGGGCTTGTTTGAGGAATGGCATGCACGCATCGAGCAGGACTACCAGCAGAGCGGCGTGCCGCTGCCCTACCAGGTGAGCGAGAAAGATCACAAACCCTGGACCTACGAGCCGCATGTGGCGGCGAAGATCACGCAGCAGATGCTGGATGAAGCGAGCGTGAAGGTGCTGACGAAGCGGGTTTTGAAATCGGTGACCAAAGATGGAGCGCATATTGCAAAACTCATCACGAGTGACGGGGAATTCACGGCCCAGATGTTCGTGGATGGTACCTATGAGGGAGATTTAATGGCTGCTGCCGGTGTGAACTGGACAATTGGCCGCGAAGGGCGGCAGGACTTCGGCGAGCCGCTGGCCGGAAAGCAGTACCCCAAGGCCAAGCTGGCGATCTCTGGTCTCGATGCCAATGGCAAACCACTTCCACTGATCACCACGACGAACGCTGGTGCGGATGAAGCAGGCGACAAGAACGTGATGGTGTACAGCTTTCGTCTGTGCGTCACCAAAGACCCGGCAAACCGGGTGCCGTTCCCGCAGCCGGCGAACTACGACCCGGCACGCTTTGAGATCATGCGGCGCTACTTTGCGCAGGAAAAGAAACCGCATTTGCTGTGGGATCTGTATCCGCTGCCTGGCAACAAGTTTGATGCGAACAACGGCATCGGCAAACAGTTCTCCATGGGCCTCGTTGGTGCCTGCAACGGCTGGAGCGAAGCTGATGAAGCGGGGCGTGCGAAGATCTGGGAGGCACACAAGCAGTACACTCTGGAGATGCATTACTTCCTCAGCACAGATCCTGCCGTGCCGGAGTTGCTGCGACAGCAGATGGCTGAGGTCGGCCTCTGCCGTGATGAATTTGCTGCTTACGGCCACTGGTCGCCGCAGCTCTACGTGCGCGAAGGTCGGCGCATGATTGGTGAATACGTCGTGTCACAAAAAGACATCATGGACGAGCCGAAGAAGGATGACCCCATCATCGTGTCATCATTCCCCATCGACTCGCACGACTGCCAGCGCGTTGGGACGCAGGACATGGTCGTTGATGAAGGCACGATCTTGCCGGTGCGCATGGCAGGTCGGAAGCACGGTTATCCGTATCACATCCCTTATCGGGCCATCACTCCGAAGGCCGATGAGTGCGACAACTTGCTCGTGCCCGTCGCGCTTTCTTGCACGCATGTGGGCATCTCCTCCATCCGCGTGGAACCGACGTGGATGATTCTTGGCCAGAGCGCTGGCATTGCCGCCGCTTTGAGCGCCAAGCAAAACATTGCTGTGCAAAAGCTGCCGTATCCCGCGCTGCGTGAGCGTCTGCTGGCCCAGAAACAGGTGCTCGAACTGCCGGTGCTGCCTGAAGTGAAGCCAGAGCCTCAGGGTGTGATGAACATCGATCCGAAGACTTTGCATGGCATAGTGCTCGATGACACGCAGGCAGAACTCAAAGGCCAGTGGAGCCGCTCATCCGGTTTCAAGCCACACATCGGCACAGGCTATCTCCACGACGACAAACGTGCCGATGGTCAGTCCATCGCCATTTTTCACTTCAAAGCGCCCAAGACCGGAAACTATGAAGTGCGTATGGCCTATTCCCCCCATGCGACGCGTGCAACAAGGGTGCCCATGACCATTCAATGCGGCGGGTGCAAGACCGATATTCTTGTCGATCAAACGCAGATGCTGTCAGCCGGAGAGGCCTTTCGAACCATTGGCCATGTCCAGTTGGATGGCGGCGTCGAAACAACGATCACTTTGAGCAATGTCGGCACAGATGGCTTTGTCATCATGGATGCTCTGCAACTTCTCGAAACCAATCCCTGACGTCATGCATACCCGCCGCCACTTCATCGCCTCCATCACCGCCGCGCTTGGTGGTTCTATTTTCGCCGCCAATGGCAGGCCCAAGACCATTCTGCTGCAATCTGCCTGGGATACCGTGAACATCGGCGACATTGGCCATACGCCCGGAACTCTGCGTGTCATCGGAGAGCATCTGCCCGAGGTGAAGGTGGTGCTCTGGGCGATGAAGCTGGATGAGCGTGTCACGGCGATGCTCAAGACACGCTTCCCTAAAGTGGAGATAATGCAGGGGAGCCTCGCGGGTAAAGGCGAAAAGGATGAAGCGCTGCGGCAGGCGATTGCCGGCTGCGATCTGTTCATCCGCAATTCCGGCATGGGCCAGGACATCAACTTCATGCAGTTCTGCCAGAAAATCGGCAAGCCTTACGGATTGTTTGGCCAGTCGTATTTTGCCAGTATGGTGGAGGGCAAAGGCGCAGAGGAGCGCATCGCTTTGCTGAACGCCGCTTCATTCATCTACACACGTGAAACCAAATCACTGAGCATCCTCAAGAGCGCTGGCATCAAGACACCTGTGCTCGGATTTGGTCCGGACGGCTGCCTCGGCATCGATGTACGAGATGACGTACGTGGATTGGCGACCATGAAAAAGCTCGGACTGGAGGAGCGGAAATTCATCACTTTGGAACTGCGCACCAACACGGCCAAACTTCCCGGCGTGGACGACAAGCGCACGCCGAAACTCAATCCATTGCATCCCACCCCTGAGCAGATCGCCGATGATGAACGCCGTGCGGCGAAGTATCGGGAACTGGTGACGCTGTGGGTCAAAAAGACCGGCTATAAGGTGCTCGTCGCCCCCGAGGTGAAGAAGGAGATGGAGCACAACAAGCGCCTCATCCACGATCCGCTGCCGCCAGAGATCCAGCAGCACGTCGTGAACCTCGATTACTTTTGGAACGTTGATGAAGCTGCCTCCATTTTTGCGCGCGCCCACACCATCGTGTGCCACGAGCCGCATTCACCGATCATCGCCCTGGCCAACGGCACGCCGATCATCCACACCTACTCCGAGTTTCACTCGCCGAAATGCTGGATGTTCAAGGACATCGGTCTGGGTGAATGGCTGCTGGAAATGGACGAGACACCAGCAGACAAGATGGCGGAGACGCTCTTCGCCATCGATGCCGACTATCCTACAGCTCAGGCCAAAGTGAAAAAGGCCATGGCCTATGTGAATGAGTGCTTTGGCAAGTCGATGCAGCAGGTGAAGAGCGTTCTAGGCGCATGAGACCACCGGTCCCGGCATCGAAGGCGCGACCTTCCAAGACCTCGTGGACAAAGCGGCCGAAGTAGGTGACACGCTGGCCGCGTAGGAAGGCATAGTAGCCTTGTACGCCGACCTGCATGGCACAGTGGTGAAACCGCGAAGTTCGGTATTTATTGGCGTCTAAAAGACTCCTCCTCAGCCTGGCTGCAACAAGGCCTTGGCACCCGGCTCCCAGGCCAGACCCCAGTCGCGTAGAGACTTCAGAATGGGGCGGAGGGCCTCGCCTTTGTCAGTGAGTTCGTAGGCCATCCGTTTGCCGCTCTCCGAGGCGGGAATCTGGCGCACGATGCTGGCTTCCAGCAGGCGTTCGAGGCGGTCGCTGAGAATGTTGGTGGGAATGCCTTCAGGCGAGCTGACGAAGTCCTTAAACCGGCTGCGGCCCAGCATGAGATCGCGGATGACCAGCAGCGTCCAGCGGTCGCCAAACAGGTCGAGTGCACAGGACACGGGGCAGGGGGAGCGACGTGAGGTGGGCGGTGTTGCCTTGATCGGGCGCTTGGATGCTTTGGCCTTGGGCATGTGGGACTATGATTTCAATTACTTGCATTTCAAAAGTAAAATACTTGCAAATCACAAGTATTGCATAATTTTCAGATGCATGAGCACCTCTTCTGATCCTCAACTCGCCCCGCCAGGCGCCGGACTGCCCATCATCGAGCTCTGGGCCGCCCGACTGCTGTTTGCTCTGACTCGTCGTCGCGGCAGCCGCGAGACTTTTGTCGCCAAATTTAAGCAAGAGCGTGCGGCGATCCGTGCGCTCGTGGACTCCTGCCCTGAAGCAAAGCGTGGTGAGCAGGTGCTCATCGCTCGTCTGCGCGGGCTTGAGGACAGCAGCCGCAACTGGTCTGTGTGGATGACGCTGGATCATCTGCGCATCACCAACACTGCTCTCACTCGTGTAATCCCGGCACTGATGCAGGGCCGTGTACCACCTGGCAAGGCCAGCACGGCGGCGGTCAAACCGAGCGCGTCAGTGACTGCAACCGTCGAGGCGGACTTTGAGCGTTCGTGCGATGATGTGCTTGCTGCGATCACTGAGGCACCCGATTTGAAGACCACGGTAAGGTTTGCGCATCCATGGTTTGGCCCGCTGGATGCTCTCGGCTGGGCGGCGATGGCGGGCATTCACATGGGCATTCATCGTGCGCAGATTCAAAGCATCCTGTCAGGATTAGGCCAATGAAGCAGCCGCTTTCTCTCACCACAGATCCCATTCCGCAGCTCATCTGGCGGATAGCGCTACCCATGAGCGTGGGCATGTTTTTCAACACGATGTTCAATGTGATGGACACGCTGTGCGCGGGCTGGCTGGGCACGGAGTCGCTGGCGGCGCTCTCGCTGTCCTTTCCATTGTATTTCGTCGTGTTTGCCATCGGCAGCGGCATCAGCCAGGGCACCACGGCCCTGCTCGCGAATGCGCTGGGCGCGGGCAATGCAGCGGAGGCGCGCAGGGTGTTCGCACAGTCGCTGCTGTTTGTCACAGCGGCGGGCGTGCTGATTTCCATCGTCGGCTGGCTGGTGGCACCTTGGTTGTTTCAACTCCTCGGCGCCGAGGGCAGCTATTTGAGCACGGTGCTGGACTTCATGAATGTGATCTTGGCCGGTGGTGTGTTCTTTCTGCTGCCGATGATCCTGAACTCAGCGCTGTCTGCGCAGGGCACCACCTGGGTGTATCGCAATTTTCTCATCGTCGGCTTTATCGCGAACATCGTGCTCAATCCGGTACTCATGTGGGGCTGGACGGGCCTGCCTGCACTTGGCGTGAGCGGCATCGCACTGGCCACGGTACTGGTGCAGATGGGTGGCGGCGTCTTTCTCTGGTCGCATGTCAAAAAAGCCGACTATTGCCATGATCTGCGCCGAGTTGATTTCAAACCCAATCTACAGGTACTGCGGCGGATTGCAGGGCAGGCGATTCCTGCGGCGCTGAACATGCTTACTATTTCGTTGGGGGTGTTTGTCATCACCTGGTTTGTGAAGCACTTCGGCAAGGAAGCCGTGGCCGCCACGGGTATCGCCACACGTGTGGAGCAGATAGTACTAATGCCTGCCATCGGCCTCAACGCGGCGGTACTGAGCATCGTGGGGCAGAATCACGGTGCCGGTCTGCCGCATCGCGTGCGCGAGGCCTGGGTGATGAATGTCAAGATCGGCGCGGGCCTGATGTTGATCGGCGGCTTCCTCGTTTGGCTGCTGCGTGAGCCTGCCATGAGGATGTTTAGCCAGGATCCGATCGTGATCGGGCATGGTCGCAACTACCTTCTCGCCTCATCGCTGACTCTTGCTGCCTATCCGATTCTGTTTGTCACCGTCTTTGCCATGCAGGGCATCAAACGGCCAGCCTATGGTTTGTGGATGGGCATCTACCGGCAACTGGTTGCCCCGGTGATCGTGTTTCACACTCTGGCCTTCACCCTTGGCTGGGGGCTGTGGGGCGTGTGGTGGGGCATCTGCATCGTCACTTGGAGCGCAGCCCTTTTCGCTCTCGGCTGGGGCTGGCGAAAGTTTTGAAGCATTTCTGTCGCTGCAGATGAGCAGCGCCTGATTGACAAACTCGCAGCACCGGCGACGCATCCGGCATGTCCGCCAAACCTGATCCCGCTACGCTGCCTTGCAGTCCTCTTGAAGAAACCGCCGGTCTGAAATTCTTCCCGCGCATGCTGGGCAAGATCCGTCTGCATGCCGCCGGGAAACTATGGGAGGATTTGCACGCGAATCTGGGCAAAGGCAGTGACGGCAGTTGCGTCGGATTCCTGCATGTGAACTACGACGAGCTGAAGGCTCGCGTGCAGGAAGGTGGAACGGATGAAGAGATTTTGAATTGGTGCCAGGAGCACGGCCGCCCGCTGAATGACACTGACAAGCTCGTCTGGAACTACTACATCCTGAAACTCGGCATCAACGACCACATCACGCCCATCTTGGCGAAACGAAAGGCCGACGGTGGTCTCGGTGATCGTGACGACATCCAGACCATCACGACATACATTGACGTGGATGAGGGAAGGCTGCCTTGAATGAGTGAAGAGGCTTCACCGCCAGTTCCATTTTGGCGCAGCGTGCGGCAGTCGTTGCGCGGTGAGGAGCATGATTACACGGCTCTCCCGCTGAACCGTGCGGTCATTCTTCTCGCGGTGCCCATGGTCCTGGAAATGGTCATGGAATCGCTGTTTGCAGTGGCAGATGTGTTTTGGGTTTCCCATCTCGGAAAAGAAGCCGTGGCCGTCGTGGGCCTCACGGAGTCAGTCATGACGCTCATCTATGCGGTGGCGATTGGCATATCCATTGCCGCGACGGCAATTGTGTCCCGTCGCATCGGTGAAAAGGAGCCGGAGCTCGCCGCGCAGGCGGCAGGGCAGATCGTCCTGTTAGGGGTGCTGCTTGCGACGGGACTGGGCATCGTGCTCGGGTATTTTGCCCCGAACATTTTGCGTTTGATGGGTGCGGGTGAGGAAATCGTGACGCTTGGCTCCGGTTTTGCCCGCCTGATGCTGGGCGGAAATGCCACCGTATTTTTGATCTTCCTCATCAACGCCATCTTCCGTGGCGCGGGCGATGCCGTGATTGCCATGCGCACACTTTGGCTCGCCAATGCACTGAACATCGTGCTCGGGCCGTGCTTCATTTTCGGCTGGTGGATTTTCCCCGAGCTGGGCGTCACAGGCGCCGCTGTGGCTACAAACATTGGCCGTGGCATCGGCGTTCTATATCAGCTCTGGCATCTGGCGGGGCATCACAGTCGGGTGAAAGTGCGCTGGCAGCATTTCAAACCAGAGCGGAAGGTGATCGGGGCGGTGTTGAGTAAGTCCGGCAGCGGCATTGTGCAGCTTCTCATCAGCACGACGAGCTGGGTGGGGCTGTTCAAGATTCTCGCGCTCTTCGGCAGTTCGGCGCTGGCAGGTTACACGATCGCGATTCGCATTGTGATCTTTGCCCTGATGCCCGCGTGGGGACTGGCGAATGCAGGGGCCACACTGGTGGGACAAAACCTCGGAGCACAGAAACCGGAGCGTGCGGAGGCAGCGGTCAAGATCGCCGTGAAGTTTGACGTCGTGGTCTTGAGCTTGATCGGCATCGTCTTCGTGCTGTTTGCACATCCGCTGATCCGTCTGTTCACTCAGGACTCTGAGGTGGTGGCGTTCGGCACGCAGGCATTGTGGATTGTGAGCCTTGCCTTCCCACTCTACGCAGCCGGCATGTGCTTTGAGTCTGCTTTCAACGGCTCAGGTGACACCTGGACACCTGTCAGGTTGAATTTTTTGTGCCTGTGGCTTGGGCAGATTCCTGTCGCGTGGGTGCTCTCAAAAACGCTCGGATTTGGGCCGCTTGGAGTTTTTATCGCCGTGCCTGTGGCTCATTCATTGCTCGCTATCTCTAGTGGGTTGCTTTTCAAACGTGGCAGGTGGAAAACACAGAAGGTTTAAAATTGGCCCGCCCTCTTCTTCATATGAAATATTGTCTCCTCAGCCTGATCTCGATTTTTTGTGCGACGGCCTCTGCCGCTGAACTCCAAAGCACGGGCGCAGGTATCGAAATCTCCGCCGGGAGTCTCGGCAGTTTCACGCTGACCTATCCTGAGTTTGAGCCAGTACACAAACAGATCGAAGTGAAAGCGGCAGGTGCAAACGCGACCGTGCGCTATGAGGGCGGTGCGGAGTGCGCGATTGCCATCAACAAGGACGAAATCGACCTCACTTTCAAAGGCATGCCGGCAGGTGTGAAGTCCTGGAAGATGTCCGTGCTCATCGACATCGGTTTCGCGAAAGGCGGAGCGTGGAAGATTGCCGACAAGGAGGGGGTATTCCCGGCTGAAAAGTCCTCGCCGCCCCAGTTCGCTAGCTTGAGCAGCACGAGTTTCGTGCTGAAAAATGCGCAGGGCCAGAGCCTGAGCTTCACCACACCGGATTACGCCTTTCAGCAACTCACCGACAACCGCGAATGGAGCTGGGCGATCTATAACTGGCACTTCACGGTGCCGTACAATCCGGATCAGCCGACGGCAAAAATTCGCATCACCTCCGATCTCGCGTCAGTCGCGAAATTGATCGATCCCTTTGGGCAGAGCCTCAAAGACTCGTTTCCTAACAAGCTGAAGAGCCTGGAAGACCTGAAGGCGGACGCTGAATCAGACAAGGCTTACTACGCCAGCATCGAAACGCCGAAGCTGGATCGGTTCGGCGGCCAGCCCGGCAGTGGTGAAGCGCTGGGCTTGAAGAAGACCGGCTATTTTCATGTGGAGCAGAAGCAGGAAAAGTCGTGGCTCGTCGATCCCGACGGGAACGCGTTCTTCCATCTTGGCATCTGTGGTTTCGCGCCGAGTGACGACTACACCTTCGTCAAAGGTCGTGAAGGCATCTACGAGTGGCTGCCGAAGGCGGAGGGCGAGTTTGCCAGTGCCTTCAGGCCCGGTGATGGCGATGCCCATTTCTCGTTCTACCTCGCAAATGTCATCCGCAAGTTTGGCGCTCCTTATGATTATGAAACGCACGCCACACGAATGATCGAACGGGTGCGCAAATGGGGCTTCAACTCCATCGGTGCCTTCAGCCCCACACCGGAGAAGGCGCATGTGAAGGCCGATTTCCCCTACGTGACCAGCCTGCCGATCAATGCCTGGGAAGGCGTGCCACGCATTCCCGGCGTGCATGAAGTGTGGGATCCGTATGATGCAGCGACCGGGCAAAAGATCGCCGAAAACCTCGCCCGCGAACTACCCGCTCACGCGAATGATCCGCTGCTCATCGGCTATTTCATCGTGAATGAGCCGCGTTACGATGAAATCTCACGCGTCGTTCCCTCCCTCACCGGTAAACAAGCCTGCAAGCGGCGCTTGGTGGCGGTGCTGAAGGACAAGTACCACTCCGTCGATGTCTTCAACACTGCATGGCAGCTCAAAGCGGCTTCCTTTGACGAGTTGATCGATGTCGGGCTCGCAGTGATCACGGACGCGGCCAAAGCAGACATGAAAGCTTATGTAGGGGCGTTCATGGAAAACTACTTCGCGCAGATCGAAAAACTGTTCCGCCTGCACGACACGCACCACATGCTCATCGGCAGCCGACTGCAGCCAGTAACCATCAACGACGAGCAGCTCTGCCGTATCATGGGCAAACATCTTGATGTGGTGTCCTTCAACTACTACACCATGGGCGTCGATACAGCGGCGCTGAAGCGCTTCCACGAATGGACCGGCAACAAACCCATGATGCTGAGCGAGTTCTTCTGGTCCTCGCCCAAGGACAGCGGGCTGGTGGGCGGGCGTGAAGTCAGCAACCAGCAGGAGCGGGGGCTCGCCTATCGCAACTACGTCGAACAGAGCGCCTCCCTGGGGTTTGTCATTGGCATTGAGTGGTTCACCCTCATTGATCAGGCCACGACCGGCCGCTGGTTCAGCAAATACAATGGCGAGAGCTACAACACCGGCCTCTTCAGCGTGGCTGACCGCCCGTGGAAGGACATGCTGGCCGAAATGATGAAGACGAACCACTCGATCTACGACCTGCTGCAGGGCAAGCGCTCTCCCTTTGCCTGGGATGATCCCCGTTTCCGGGTGCAGTCCAAGTAGGAGCCTAGATCAAGGATGGTCATCCAGGTGCCAAGGATGCTCATCTGGCACCTGTTGTCAGTTGTGCTGGTGATCTGCGAGTCTCTTGGTTAAGATGTGGTTTATGCCATCCAAATCCAAAATCGTTCAGCTCGTGGCCAGCGGTGACCTGCGCCTTACCGCCAATCAAACCTGCTGGCCGGCTCAGGCAGCCATGGAAGAAGCGCTGGGTGCCGCGTTGAAGGCGGAAGGCTGGGAGGTCAAACGTGCGCATGCCTTGGACACATCGAAGAAGCACGGGTTTATCGATTCGCAGCGCATGGGTATCGAAGTGTTTCGCACCATCGACCCCGAGACGCCGCTGATCGTGGCAGAGGCGGTGTGGCAGTACTCGCATCATGTGCTGGCTGGGTTGACCACGCATCGCGGCCCGATTTTGACCGTGGCAAACTGGAGCGGCCAGTGGCCGGGTCTGGTGGGCATGCTCAATCTGAACGGTTCGCTCACAAAAGCGGGCGTTAAATACTCGACCCTGTGGAGCGAGGATTTCACCGACACGTTTTTCAAGACCAAGCTGAAGCAGTGGCTCAAGTCCGGTAGCATCACCCACGATCTCAGCCATGTGCAGAAACTGGAGAAGGTGAAAGTGCCGGCCAAATCTGCGGCTCTTGGCAAGGAACTGGCCGCCACCTTGCGTACAGACAAGGCGATCATGGGCATCTTTGATGAAGGCTGCATGGGCATGTTCAATGCCATCATTCCTGACCACGCCCTGCATGCCTGTGGCGTGTTCAAAGAGCGGCTGAGCCAGTCGGCGCTCTACCATGAAACAATGCAGGTGAGCGATTCGGATGCACTGGCGATTCACACCTGGGTGGTGAAGCACGGCATGACTTTCCAACTCGGCGACAATCACGCCATGCAGCTCACGCGTGATCAGGTGCGGCTACAGTGCAAGATGTACGCCGCGGCGCTGCGCATCGCGGATGACTTCGGCTGCGACGCCATCGGCATTCAGTACCAGCAGGGCTTGAAGGATCTGTTGCCAGCGAGCGATCTCGTCGAAGGCATGCTGAATAATTCAGACCGCCCGCCAGTGAAATCGCGTGACCGCAAACGCACCTTGTTGGAGGGCCAGCCGCTGCTGCATTTCAATGAGGTCGATGAATGCGCCGGACTGGACGGCATGCTCACCCAGCGTGTCCATCGCGCCCTGCAGCAGCCGGTTGAAACGACCCTGCATGACGTGCGCTGGGGCGAAAAATTCGGCAAGGATTACGTCTGGGTCTTCCTCATCAGCGGTGCGGCTCCTCCAGCCCATTTCGTCGAAGGCTGGAAGAGTGCCGAAGGTTTCCGCCAGCCCGCGATGTACTTCCCGAGCGGTGGCTCCACCCTGCGTGGCATTTCCAAGCCGGGCGAGATCGTCTGGTCGCGCATCTACGTGCAGGATGAAGCGCTGCACATGGACATCGGCCGCGGTTGCGTGGTCGATCTCCCGCGCGAGGAAACCGAGCGCCGCTGGCAGCTAACCACACCGCAGTGGCCCATCATGAGCGCGGTGACCTACGGCGTGAGCCGTGACCAGCTCATGGCCAAGCATCAGGCCAATCACGTCCAGGTCGCCTATGCCAATGACGCCAAAGCGGCAGACGAATGCATGTTCGCCAAGGCAGCAATGGCTCGCGGCTTGGGCATGCAGGTGAATGTCTGCGGCACGCTGTCGCGCTGATTGTTTTTCCAACCCATGAAGTTCCTCCAACCCCTCCTGCTTGCCTGCCTTTGCAGCCAGGCCCTGGCCGCTGACGGCCTCACGCCGCTCAAGTACAACAACCCCGGCCTCGTGGTCGATCTGGGTGTGGGTTTGTGGGCCTGGCCGCTGCCGATGGACTTCGATGGAGATGGCGACCTCGACCTCGTGGTGAACTGTCCCGACAAGCCTTACAACGGTGTTTATTTCTTCGAGAACGCCAGCGGAGATACGGCGAAAAACAAGATGCCGGTCTTCAAAGCCGCCAAGCGCATCAGCGCAGGAAAGCAGAATGTGCAGGTCAGCTACGTGGATGGCCAGCCACGAGTGCTTTCACCCGGCAGAGAGTATCCCGACTTTCTCAAAACCGGTTTGGAGCATGAGCAAAAACTGCCGCTAGACGCGAAAGTCCACCCCAACAAAGTTCGCGGCGACATGTGGCGTGTGGTGGATTTCGATGGCGACGGCAACAACGACCTCATCGTCGGTGTCGATGACTGGACCGAGTACGGCTGGGACAACGCCTACACTGAAAACGGCCGCTGGATGAACGGCCCCCTGCGCGGCTATGTGTATCTGCTCCGCAACACCGGCACGAACGACAAACCGGCCTACGACAAGCCCAAGAAAATCATGGCCACCGACCGTCCGCTCGAGACCTTTGGCTGGCCTGCGCCGAACTTCGCAGACTACGATGGCGATGGCGATCTCGATCTGCTCTGCGGCGAGTTCCTCGACGGTTTCACCTATTTTCAAAACACCGGCACACGCACGCAGCCGAAATACGCGCTTGGCGTACGCTTAAAAGCTGACACAGGCCGCTATCTCACGATGGATCTCGAAATGATCACTCCCACCGCGATTGACTGGGACAAGGACGGCGATCTCGATCTCATCTGCGGCGACGAAGACGGCCGCGTGGCCTTCATCGAAAACACCGGCAAACTCGACAACAAGACTCCTGTCTATGCCGAGCCGCGCTACTTCCAGCAGGAGGCAGATCAGGTGAAGTTTGGCGCGCTTGTTACACCTGTCGGATTCGACTGGGATGGCGATGATGACATTGATCTCATCTGTGGCAACACCGCTGGCTACATCGGCTTCATTGAAAATCTCAGTGGCAAAGGCGTCGAGCAGCCGAAGTGGGCTGCGCCCGTGCGCCTCGAAGCCGCCGGCAAAGTCATCCGCCCCATGGCGGGCACCAATGGCAGCATCCAGGGCCCCTGCGAAGCCAAATGGGGCTACACCACGCAGACTGTGGCCGATTGGGATGGCGATGGCCTGCCGGATCTCCTGCTAAACTCCATCCTCGGCAAAGTCGTGTGGTACAAAAACATCGGCACACGTCAAAAGCCTCAGCTCGCCGCCGCACAACCCCTGGAAGTCGAGTGGAATGGCCCGCAACCCGCGCTCGCCTACGGCTGGCTGCGTCCAGAAGGCAAGGCTCTGCTGACTCAGTGGCGCACCACACCTGTCGCCGTTGATTGGAACAAGGACAGCCTCACCGATCTCGTCATGCTCGATCAGGAAGGCTATCTCGCCTTCTTTGAACGGGCGAAACAGGACGGCAAACTCATCCTCAAACATCCGCAACGCGTGCTGTGCGCCGCGCAGGATGCCAAAGTCCCCGGCCTGCTCGACAAAATGCTCAAGATCAAAACACCCGTTGCCATGAAGCCCGGTGAGCCGCTGCGCCTCAATGCTGGCATCGCCGGCAAAAGCGGTCGTCGTAAAATCTGCATCATGGACTGGGACCAGGACGGCAAGCTCGACATCCTCCTCAACTCCGCCAACGCCAACTTCATCCGCCAGATCTCCAGTGTCGATGGCAAATGGTACTTCGCCGACATGGGTCTCCTCATTGATGCCAACATCGAAGGCCACGACGTGAGCCCCACCACGGTGGATTTCAACGCCGACGGTCTCCCAGATTTTATCGGTGGAGCGGAAGACGGGCATCTGTATTACCTGAGGAATCCGCAGGCGAAATAGTCCTGCTGCATCAGCATGCTGTACTTTCATCAAGCGCTGTGCTGAGTAGTGAGAAGCATGACCTTCCTCGAACTCCTCACCCTCAGCGCCGCAGGCTGCACTGCCGGGGCGATCAATGCCGTTGCCGGGGGAGGCACCTTGCTGACGTTTCCCGTGTTGCTCATGTGCGGCACGCCGCCCGTGCTGGCCAATGCGACGAGCACCGTGGGGCTGGTCATCGGCACGGCGGGCAGCATCCTGGGTTTTCGCGGGCGTTTGAAGGCGATCCGCTCGCTGCTGTGGAGCTTTATCCCCATTTGTCTCGTTGGTGCGGCCATCGGGAGTTGGTTGCTGACGCAAACGAGCGACGATCAGTTCTCGAAGCTCATTCCCTTCCTCGTACTGTTCGCCACTGTGCTGTTTTTTCTTCAGGGATTTCTACGCAAGACGGCCACGGAGGGGAAATCCAAAGCGTTGTGGTTCTCCATCGCACTGCAATTGCCCGTGGCGATCTACGGTGCATTCTTCGGCGCAGGCATTGGCATCCTGATGCTCGCCTCGTTCGGCTTCATGGGCATGACGGACATTCACGAAATGAATGCGCTGAAGAACGTGCTCGGTTCGCTCATCAACGTCATTGCCGCAGTATGGTTCATCGCCGTCGGCATGGTGAACTGGCCGCAGGCACTGGCGCTGACGGCAGGTGCGCTGATCGGCTACTACCTGGGTGCGCGGTACTCTCAGCGCATCTCACCCCAGAAGGTGAGGCATCTCATCACCGCCATTGGCTTGATTATTTCTGTGCTCATGTTCTGGAAGCAGTTCGGATGACATCCCTCTCTCTCTGAAGGTTTGAGGGACATGGAATCTCTCCCCCAAGACCCATTCCATGCAAAGCGGGTTTACACCAACTGCCATGTGCCGCGCATGGGCCGCGTCAGCATTGCAGCGGCCTCTGCATCTTCGAGAATTTGTTCCTTCATCGGATCCCAGCGCAGCTTGGAACGGTTCAGCCGCAGAGCGATATTGGCCAGGTGCGCGATGGTGATGCTGCGGTGTGCGTACTCGATGGGCGCGGCGGGTTTCACGCCGTCGCGGATGGCATCGATGAAGTTGCGGAAGTGGTCCTTGCTCTCGTAGAGATGCACATCGCTTTCGGCCAGCGGTGTGCGCAGCGAGTCCGGCTTGATCTCCAATTTGCCCCGCATGCTGAGCACACTGCCATTTTCGCCCTCAAATAGGATACCCGATCCAAAGTCCTGCTTATCCGCCACTCGCACGGTAGCGCCATCCTCATAGCGATAGGCGAATGAGAATGTCGGAGGGGTGGTATAAAGCCCTCCAGGTGCAGGCCAGGTGGCTTTGAGGTCGAAGAACTCGACAGGTCCTCCTTCATCCTGTCCCAGCGCCCACTGCACGATGTCGAAATGATGTGCGCCGAAGTCGGTGATGTTGCCGCCAGAATAGTCGTAGATCCACCGCCAGTTGGAATGCAGCCGTGCCGGGCAGAAGGGGGCCTCAGGCGCGGGGCCGAGCCAGAATTCGTAGTTCAATCCTTCCGGCACAGGCGCAGGCGCGGTTTGTGCAGCACAGCCATTGTTGTCGCGGTTGTCGCTCGCCAGACCGACGCGGATTTGCTTCAATTTACCGATCCTGCCATTGCGCACGTACTCGCAGGCCATGCGGAAGTGGATGTCACTGCGCTGCTGGCTGCCGGTCTGCCAGACCACTTTGCTGTCACGCACGACGTCGCTCATGAAGCGGCCCTGCGCCACGGTAAGGCTCAGCGGCTTCTCGCAGTAGATGCTTTTCCCGGCCCGTGCCGCCGCCACAGCTATCAGCGCATGCCAGTGGTCCGGCGTGGCGATCTGAACGGCATCCACATCCTTCCGCGCGAGCACCTCACGGAAGTCCTCATGCGCGGTGCAGCCCTGCGTGCCGTAGGTTTTGTCCACCAGCCGCCGCGCCGGTTCGCGGCCCAGTGTCCCGGCCTTTTTAATGATACCCTTGTTATAGCGGTCGGATTCGCGCTCCACGTCACACACCGCGATGACCTGCACACGCTCGTCCTGCAGGAAATTCTTCACCACATCCGTGCCGCGGCCACCGCAACCGATCAGCGCGAGCGTGGTACGGTTGGAAGGTGCCACCGTGCCATTCTTCCCCAGGGCAGAAGCAGGGATGATCGTGGGGAAGCCAAGCGCTGCGCCAGCGGCAGAGCATTGCTGGAGGAATCGGCGGCGGAAGGTGAGAGCAGCGGACATGGCAAATGCATCAACGTGGGTGCCAAAGCGGTTCTTCAAGTAAGCTTCAAGGTCTCAAAGTTCACCTTCTCGGTTGAGAAAAATAAGCATTTAGACTATTCATTCATAGATCATTAGAGCGTAGTGAGAATATATTAGGTTGACGATGGCTGGCTTAGAATACTGGCATGCCTCCGGTTATCCTGAAATCTTTGCCATGAAAACACACATACTCACCAGCCTGTGCCTCATTGCCGCCATTCCGGCGCTGTCTGCCCATGAATTTACGGATCTCCAGGGCCGCAAGCTTGAGGCAGAAATCATCGCCGCTGGCGGCGGTCAGGTGATGCTCAAACGAGCCACCGATGGTCGCACCTTCAGTGTGGTGGCCAGCAATTTTACCGCCGCAGATCAGAAATTCATTTCCGACTGGGCAGATGCCAATACGAAGTACAGTTTTGATGTGGCCTACACCAAGAAAAAGCTGAAATCGACCAGCACCAAGCGGGGACCGGTGACATATGTGGACGAGACGTGGCTCTACAAAATCAACATTAAGAACCGTCAGCCGACCGCTGTTGGTGACTTGAGGGTCGATTATTGGTGCTTCCGCCGGGAAGATTCAGGTAAAGGTAAAGGTTCGGCACGCATCGAAACCTCCGGCAGCAGCAAAGTCGCCATGGTGGCTGGCTCAGGCACGGCGACGCTGGACACCACGGAAATTGTCCTGCACAAACAAGAACTCGCTGGCGGATTTTATTATAGTAATGGTGACAGCGCCATTCAGTCCGACGGCATGGGTGGACTCGCGGTCCGCATCTTTGATAAAAACGACCGCGAAGTTTACAAGTGGGCCACCAAGGATGACCTCTTGGTCGCCGCTGTAGGCAAACCGCAGTCGAACGGTTCAAGTTCGCAATCCACCGGCAATCCGAAATAGTTCGCTGCCCATCCTTGAATTGGAGCGTTTCACACGCTGATATGCCGCGCCGGGTGTTTTCACCCGGCGCTTTGTTTTGGAACCCGTCAAGCGCGCCACCAAACCTCGCGGCGTGAAGAAGGCTGCGAATCGCCAACCACCACCCCCGTCTGGGCGTGCGCGGGGGGATGCGCTCGGTCTGGTGGATCTCACGCTGGCTGCCGCCGAATTTAAGCGTAAGCTAAAGCACGCAGATCTGGTGCTCGATCACGTCACACCGCAGGCCTTCGGCTTTGCGGCGGCGCTGATGGTGCGGCACGCGGAGAAGGTCACGCCAGGCCGTCGCGTGTGGATTTTGTGCGCGGACGTGAAGACGCAGGATCATGTGCATGCCGAACTCGGCGTGTGGCAGTGCCCGGCGCTGTATCTGCCACGTCTTGGGCAGGTGGTGAATGATGCCTTGATCGACCCTGAATTGCTGGCGGAGCGCGCAGGTGTGCTCGGTCGCATGATGGAAGACGACGCGCCGGTCATGGTACTGTGCGCGGACAGTCTGGACGAGCCCGCACCAGCCCTGGCCGAAATCTCCAGCCAGCGGCGCACGCTCACCGTCGGAGCGAAGCTGGATGTGGAGGAACTGCTGCGTGATCTGAGTGAGGCTGGCTACGAGCGCGTGCCCGTCGTCACGGAGCGCGGTCACTTCGCACGCCGGGGTGGCATCGTGGACTTTTTCTCCTGGCAGGCGGAGGAACCGCTGCGGCTGGAATTTTTTGATGACGAGATCGAATCGATCCGTGCCTTCGATCTGCACAATCAGTCTTCCATCAAGCGGTTGGAAAGTGTGGGCGTCATTCTGCAGATGAATGACAATGCGGAGGACGCCTCGCGTATTCGCGAGCATTTGCAAAAGAATGACCTTGTCGTTTCCATCGACTGCGAAGGATCAGCGCAGGCCCGCATCCTCAGCGGTGCCGCGCCAGTCGAGGGCCTTGAAGAGTATTCGGCGGCGATCCATGAAAACCCTCTCGGGGTCTTTGATGCGTCCGACTTTGTGCTGCATGAGGCGCGGCGCGAGCACTTCGTAAAGCAGATCCGTGAATGGCACGAGGCCGGCTGGCGCACCGTGATTTTTTTCCACAACGAAGCAGAACGTGAACGCTTCGCCGAACTGCAAAGTGGTCTGCCGACCTCGCTCGAAACGAAACTCGGCTTGCTTTATCGCGGCTTCACCGTGCCAGCGGCCAAACTTGCCGTGCTGACCGGCGCGGAAATTTTTGGCCGTCATCAGCAGATCCGCCGCGTGCGCGGCTCGAAGCTCGATGAAGCCGAAGTGCTGCGCAAAGCGCGTGATGTGATGCGCGACCTGCGTGAGGGCGACATCGTCGTGCATGCCGAGCATGGCGTGGCACGCTTCGGCGGCGTCGAGGTGCGTGATTCAGGAAAGCGCGAAGAAGTCTTGGTGCTGCATTACGCCGAAGGCGCCAAAGTCTTTGTGCCGGTGGCCCACACGCACATGGTCACGCGTTACGTCGGTGTCGGCGGCAAGGCACCGGCCTTGAGCAAGCTCAGCGAGGCGCGCTGGCAGAAGACGCGCAAGAGTGCGGAGAAAAGCGTGGAGGACTTCGCCGTGCGCATGCTCAGCGTGGCGGCGGAACGACAGACGCTCAAGGCTTACTCGCACCAGCCAGACACCAAGTGGCAGGTTGAGTTTGAAGAATCCTTTTTATACCACGAAACGCCGGATCAACTGCGCAGCGTGGAAGAGATCAAGCGCGACATGGAGGCCGAAAAGCCCATGGACCGGCTGCTGTGTGCTGATGTCGGCTTTGGCAAAACCGAGGTCGCCATTCGTGCGGCTTTCAAAGCTGTGATGGGCGGTCGTCAGGTGGCGATCCTCGTGCCCACCACGGTGCTGGCTCGCCAGCATTGGGAAAATATTCGCCAGCGCATGAGCGAGTTCCCTGTGTCGGTCGAAATGCTCTGCCGCCTCACGCCACCAAACCGTGAACGCGAGATCCTGCGCGGCATCACCGAGGGCACGGTGGACATCGTCGTCGGCACGCACCGGGTCATTTCCAAAGACGTGCGGTTCAAAAATCTCGGCCTCGCCGTGATTGATGAGGAGCAGCGCTTCGGTGTGAAGCACAAAGAAAAATTCAAGGACCTCTTTCGCCTCGTCGATGTGCTCACGCTCAGCGCCACGCCGATTCCACGCACGCTCTACCTCGCGCTCATGGGCATGCGTGACATGAGCACCATCGAGACACCGCCGCCGAACAAGCAGGCGGTGCAGACAATGATCTGCCCCTACGACGAGCGCACCATCAAACAGGCCGTGGAGGCGGAGATCGAGCGCGGCGGGCAGGTCTTCTTCCTGCACAACCGCGTGATGACCATCGAAAAAATCGCGCAGCGCATTCGCGATCTCTGCCCGAAAGCCCGTGTCATCATCGGCCATGGCCAGATGGACAGCGAACTGCTGGAGGATGTGATGCACACCTTCGTCGATGGCGAGGCCGACGTGCTGGTCTGCACCACGATCATCGAAAGCGGCGTCGATATTCCCAATGCGAACACCATCATCATTGATCGTGCGGATCGCTTCGGCCTCGCTGACTTGTATCAGCTTCGCGGCCGTGTCGGTCGTGGCGGTGTGCAGGCACATGCCTATCTGCTGCTGCCACAGGATGCAGTGACGGCAGGAGATGCGCGCAAGCGCGTGAACGCGATCAAGCAATACGCCGGTCTCGGCAGCGGCTTCAAAATCGCGCTGCGGGATCTGGAAATCCGTGGCGCGGGCAACCTACTTGGCACCGAGCAGAGCGGCCACATCGCTGCTGTCGGTTTCGATCTGTACTGCCAGATGCTCAAGCAAAGCGTCGCCCGCATGCAGGGCCGCCGCGTAGCGCGTCCGGTCGAAGTCGGGCTGCGAACAGACTTTCTTGTCATGAATGAGGCCATGATGGTGCAGGCGGAAAAACATGCCACACCTGCATTCCTGCCGTCCAGCTTTATCGAAGATCTCAAGCTGCGCATCACCGCCTATCGCCAAGTGGGCGAAATCATGACGCGCAAAGAACTCGAAGAATTGGAAGCACAGTGGCGTGATCAGTTCGGCGAAAAGCTGCCGCACGCCGTGCAAAACCTGCTCACCTGCGCTTCCATTCGCCTCGCTGCCGCACATGCTGGCATCAGCGATGTTGAAATCAAAGACCGTAAGCTCATGCTCTCACGCAATGGCAAGTTCGTCATGATCCAGGGTAAATTCCCGCGCCTCAACTCGCGCGAAGGCCATAAACAACTCGACGAGGCGCTGGCAATGCTGCGGACGCTGTGATCAAAACGCACCGGATAGTTGTGTATCGAAAAGCTTCTGCGCCGTAGCCCCCCCCTGTTCATAGCACTGCTGAAGACGTCCCGGAAACAGCGGCGACGGACGTGCATGCATCGTCGTGATGACGGTGAGTTTTTTGCCGTGTAGACGTGCGAGTTCAATTCGATCAGCCAAAATCTGCCGACACATCACTTCGTAAGTCGCGGCGATGGTATCTAACGTGCGGAATACGGGCAGTCGCAGAGGCTTTGTCGGCGGCTGGTTGACGCTGTGAATGATGATGTGGTCAATGCCGTCATCCGTGAACCAGGGATCCACCGGCGATTCATGCGCGATACCACCGTCATTACACAAGCGGCCCGCGAACTCCAGCGGTGAAAAAAGCATCGGCACGCAGGCGCTGGCTGCCATGGCCGTGGCGAGTGGACCTTCGCGGACGAAGATCGTTTCGTAGCGTGTCAGATCACTCAAGGCGATCAGCAATTGGGGATTCGACAACGACTCAATGCTGCGGGTGCCCACGAGTGATTCAAAATAGTTGACAGCTCCCCGCGGATCAAAAATGCCAGGATGACGATGCATAAAACTGCTCACAAACTGGTGCCAGAGCCAGCGGGTACGTCTAGCAAAGGACAGATACAGATGCGGGCTGAGCACCGCCTGACGGATGGCTTCCTGTTCCAGGCCTGCGGCGTAAAAACCAGCAGCGATGGCGCCTGCGGAAGAGCCTGAGACAGCGACGGGCCGCACTCCGAGCGCATGCAGCCGCGCCAGGAAGCCCGCATGCGTGGCATAGCCCATGAAAGAAGCTCCGAGTGAGATGGCAATGCGTGGTGGTGAACTCATGCACACTGCGTCTTGGGTGTGGAGATGGCGGCATGTCGGGAGCGCAAGAACAGCATGCCGCCGACAACTCCCCAAAACAAATTGAAGATCCAGCCGGCCAGGGAGGCGGAGACGCCCACGGCCTCAGGCACGTTGGCCAGACCTGCGAGCAGCGCCTCGAAGGTGCGCTCCCGCACGCCCAGCCCGGAGATGGAAAGCGGGAGCGACGCCGCAGTATCGACGATCGGCATAGCAATGAGCACGTCGAGCACCGATGCCACGCCGCCCACGGCACGCAGGCCGCAGTAAAAGCTCATGAAAAAAGCCGCATGCATGCCGGTGGAAACGAGCGAGGCGGAAAGCGTGCGCCGCCAGAGCAGGGCAAAGACTGCATGCACCTGCGTCATGCGCGTGATGATACCGGCCAGCCGGGGATGGCCCATGGTACGGGGAAAGGTGCGACTGCCCCATTCCAGCAGGCTGGGCTTAAAGGAGACCCAACTGAGAACGAGGACTGCCAGAGCACCGCCGAGAAAAATGCCGTAACCGACGAAGAGCATGCGCAGATCGTCGCTGAGGTCATGCCAGAGTGCCGCCCGCGCCAGCATGCAAACCATGAACAGAAAGGTCACAGAGAGGAGTCCGGTGAGATGATCCAGCACCAGCGCCACACTAATCGGCATCGCCTGCCCGGGCAGGCGGCGGGAGAGCGACATGATCTTGTAGGCGTCGCCACCCACCACACCGACGGAACTGATGTTGAAGAAGGCGCTGACGATTTCCGTGCGCAGCACGACGCGGAACGGCAGATCCGGCACCTGGCCGCGCAGAATGATGTGCCAGCGGGTGGCAGTCAGAAAGAGCGAGAGAAAGGCACAGGCGATTCCAGCGAGTGTCCACTGCCAGTTCGTCAGCAAGGCGCGCAGACGCGGCGCGAAGTCCGCGATGAGATCATGCCCCCGAAACAGCAGCGCCAGCAGCACAGCGCTGATGATCAGACGCAGGGAGATGGAGAGAAGGCGTTTCAAAACGCAGAGCTAGAGCAGGAAAATCACGCCGCTGCCTTCTGGTCCACGGCCTCGGCGATCGTGTTGACGCTGTGCAGAATGCGCTTCGCCTGATCCTGATCGGCCATTTTAAAGCCAAAGTGCTTTTCGATCATCACCACCAACTGCAGGGCGTCCACGGAGTCGAGGCCGATGCCAGCGGGACCAAAGAGCGGGGTGTCATCGCCGATTTCATCTGCGGTCATGTCGAGCATGAGTTCGCTGATCATAAGTTCTTTGAGGCGCTGGCGGGTCGGCATGCAGGGGATACGTGGCGTAGGGTGCTATGGGCGGGCTAAAGCAGTCCGCCGTCGATTTTCAGGGTCGAACCAGTGATATAGCTCGCATCGGGGCTCGCAAGGAAGAAAACCGCCGCTGCAATCTCCTCCGGCCTGGCAAAACGTCGCATTGGGAGCTGCATTTTGAGCGCCTTGAGCTGTTCCGGGGGCCAATCGGACGGCAGCCCCCCCTCAATGTAGCCGGGGCAGACCGCATTCACCGTGATGCCCATGCGGGCCGATTCTTTGGCCAGACTCTGCGTCAGGCCGATCACTCCGGCCTTGGCGGCGGCGTAGTTGGTCTGACCCGCCGGCGAGGAAATGGCGCTGAGCGAGGCGATGTTCACAATGCGCCCCTGCCGCTCCCGCAGCATCCCTGGCAGCACCGCCTGACAGCCGTGGAAGACGGCGTTGAGGTTGGCATCCAAAACACGCGACCACTGGTCCTGTGGCATGTTGGCCAGCAGCGCGTCTTCATGGAAACCCGCATTGTTGATCAGGACGCCGAGAGGTGCGCCTTTGTTTTCGATTTCGGTCACTGCTGCCTTCCAATCGTCTGTCGAGGTGACTTCGAGTGTCACTAAATGCGTGCGGCTTGAAAATCGTGCAGCCAGCTCCTGTGCCCGCTCCCGCCGCTCCCGTACGCCGAGAAACACATGGCAGCTTTCCTCCCTTGTCAGGAAGAATTCGGCGATGGCAAGGCCCAGCGCTCCATTCGCGCCGGTGATCAAGATACTACGACTCATCGTCAAGCTGTGGAGGCCGTCGGGGGGAGTTGCAAGTCACTTCATCACCCCGCTCCAGACCTGGGGTGATCTGACTCCGGGGCGTGCTTCACCGCCGGGGATCACGATTTGATCTCTCCAACGCACCGCATTGGTCGTGACGAGCGAAAAGGGCACCTCGCCCGGCTCGCTCCAAGTTTGCGTCTTCACGTCAAAGACCAGAATCGAGCGAGGGAAGCCGGGATGTTTCTCCTTGGGCTCAAAGTGGACATTCGCGCCATCATCACCGCCGAGGATGTAAATCTTGGTCCCAATCACGGGAGCAGGATTGGGTGCCGCCACGGCCACCCGCGGCATGTCGGGCAGTTTTTTCCACCCGGTGGCGGGTTGGTAGGCCCATGCATCATTCAGCCATTCGCGCTCGGGCTTCCCATCCTTGTCCGCATGCAGCGCCGCGCCGCTGAACAGGTGTACCACGCCATCCACAGCAGCGATGCAGCCCAGGATGCGCGGCTTACCGGGGCAGGGGGGCAGCACCTGCCATGTCGCCCCGGATTGTTTCAAATCGAGCGACCAAAAAGTGCTCAGGGCGCTCGTGGCCGTCGGGGTTTCGATGCCCCCAGAAATGTAGATGACGCCACCGAGTTCGCAGCCGCACATGAAGGCGCAGGGCTGCGGCAGCGGCGGCAGTTTGTCCGCTTTTTGCACCCAGAACACCTCGCGGAAGTGCTTCGTCGCATTGCCCCCGCCGAGGATGATCCAGCCAGCGGCAGTCGTGATGCTCACCCCGTAGCCATTGGGCTGGGGCAGTTTTCCCACCACCCGCCAGATGCCGTCCGGCTTTTCCAGCGCGAAGAGTGTGTCATACCAAGCCTTCGTGCCGCCCTCCCAGGGCATTTTGTCGATGAAATGCGTGCCGCCTGCTACCATCAGCCTGCCATCCACCACTCCGGCAAAAGAACCGGCGAAACCTCGTGCATCGGGCAGAGCAGGCAGTGACGACCATTGAAAATCGGCGGCGGAGACAGTGAAAGCGAGTGACATGAAACAGAGCAGCGGGCGAAGCATGGTCGGCACATAACGCAGGTTTGATGATAGTTCCGGCACATTGGGTGCTTATTTTGGACCCCATTCATGCTCACCCTTTCTGGTAAATCCCACGGCAAGTTCTGCGACGGCGTCTCGCGTCGCGACTTCCTGCGCATCGGCGGTCTCGCCATGGGCGGGCTGTCCTTGCCGGAGTTGCTGAAAGCCGAGGCGGAGGCACGCACGGGGCGCAGCTTCAAATCCGTGATCATGATCTACATGTGTGGCGCGCCGCCGCATCAGGACATGTATGATTTGAAGATGGACGCACCGCTGGAGATCCGCGGCCCCTACAAACCCATCAAGACCGCCGTCCCCGGCATCCACATCTCCGAGCACGCTCCCCGTCTCGCCAAGATCATGGACAAGCTGGTGCCGATTCGCAGCATGTACGGCTCTCCGAACGGCGCGCACGACAGTTTCATCTGCTACACCGGCAAGCCACCTCCACCCAATGGTGGCGGTGCCCCGGTGGGCCGCCTTTCCGATCCGCCATCCTTCGGCTCCGTCGTCTCACGCCTCAAAGGTCAGGCTGATCCGGCGCTTCCCTCATTCATCGGCCTCGCCCCGAAGGCCGGTCATCCGCCCTATGGATCGCCAGGACACCCCGGCTACTGCGGCAACACGCATGCCGCCTTCCGTCCGAACGGCGCAGGCATGGAAGATCTCCAGCTCAATGGCATCACGCTCGACCGCCTGGAAGACCGCCGCTCCCTCCTTACCGGCTTTGACAAATTCCGCCGCGAACTTGATGCCAGCGGCCTCGTCGGCAGCATGGACGCCTTCAATCAACAGGCGCTGAATGTGCTGACCTCCAGCAAGCTCCTCACCGCGCTCGATTTGAACCATGAGAGCGTCAAAACCCGTGAACGCTACGGCAAGGGTGATCCCAAAAACTACGGCGACGGTGCCCCACTCAATCTCGAACACTTCCTGCTCGCCCGCCGTCTGGTCGAAGCCGGTGCCCGCGTGGTGACGCTGAATTTTGGCCGCTGGGACTTCCACGACAACAATTACCCACAACTCCTGCGCCACCTGCCGCTCTTCGATCAAGGCATGAGCGCCCTCGTTGAAGATCTGCACGAACGTGGCCTCGACAAAGACGTCGCCGTCGTCGCCTGGGGTGAGTTTGGCCGCACTCCGATGGTGAACAAAGACGGTGGTCGTGACCACTGGCCACGCGTCGGCGGTGCTTTGCTCGCGGGCGGTGGCCTGCGCACAGGTCAGGTCATCGGTGCCACGGACCGACTCGGCGGCGAAGCCACCGAACGTCCCGTGCATTTCGGCGAAGTCTTCGCCACGCTCTACAAGCACATGGGCATCGACACCGTGAAGACCACGCTCAATGATTTGACCGGACGTCCACAGTACCTTGTCGATGGCTGGCAGCCAATGCCGGAGCTGATTTGAGTTTGAAGGTGGCTTGCCTGTGCCTTCTTCCGGCATTACATTTGCTCTATGTATCCAATCAAAACCACCATTCCTGAGGGGTTGGCCTTCAAAGAAGGGGATGAAGCCGATCTGCGCGTGGTGATTGAGGATGGAGCGATTGTGGTGACTAAAATTTTGCGACTCAAATCTACCTCCGCTTCAGCCGCCGCTGACTACAAGGTCAAGCTAGGTGCCTGGAACCGGAAGTAGGCCTTCCAGAAAGGCTTTGTATCTGGGCGGCGTACTTCAATGCGTATGTCATTGCCGCATCCAGCGCATCCCGTTTCCCGCCGTGAAGTGATTCAGGCTGGCGCAGTCGGCTTGCTGGGACTCGGCATGAATCACCTCAGTGCCCTACAGGCCATGACGGCGGCCACGCAACCGGCGCGCGCAAAATCGGTGATCTACATCTTCCTCTCCGGCGGCCTCGCGCAGCACGAGAGCTTCGACATGAAGCCGGATGCCCCCATGGAAATCCGTGGCGAGTTCAAGCCCATCCGCACCCGCACCCCCGGCCTGCACATTTGCGAGCACCTGCCCAATCTCGCACGCATTTCGGAAAAATGGTCACTGGTACGTTCGCTCACGCATGGCAGCGCGGATCACTACCTGGGCCATCACATCATGCTCACGGGCCGCAGTGACGCGCCGCTGGGGTTTGATCCATCAAAGCCGAAAAAATCCGATCATCCCAGCATGGCCGCGCTTGCTACCGCTCTCCTGCCCAAGCGCAAAGACAACCTGCCTCCCGCCATCGTTTTGCCGGACAAACTCGTGCATCGCGAAGGTCGCACCCTCGCCGGGCAGTTTGCAGGCACTCTCGGCGCGCAGCATGATCCATGGTTTTTGGAGATGTCGCCCTACCATCCGAAGCACTACGGCGCCTATCCGAAATACCTGTTCCATCACGAGCGCGGCTTTGAAACCGATCCCACGCTGCTCTTCCAGGCTCCGCATCTCTCGCTGCCGCAGGGGCTCACCATGGACCGCGTGATGGACCGCGTTTCGCTGCGCAATTCATTGGAGCAGCAAACCAACGATCTCACCGCACTGGCCGGCGATGAAGCCTTTGATTCCACCCGACAGGCGGCCATCGGCCTTCTGAGCAACCGCAAGGTGCATGACGCCTTCAGTTTGGAAAAGGTCGATCCCAAGATGCTCGACCGCTACGGCCGCAACAGCTTCGGCTGGTCGCTGCTCATGGCGCGCAGGCTCGTGCAAAGCGGTGTGCGCATGGTGCAGGTGAACCTTGGCAACAACGAGACCTGGGACACGCATCAGGCCGCATGGGGCAATCTCAAAAATTACCTCCTCCCGCCGATGGATCAGGCCGTGAGCGCCCTGCTCGAAGACCTCGACGCCAGCGGTCAGTTGGATGAGACCCTCATCGTCATGGGCGGCGAGTTTGGCCGCACGCCCAAAATCAAGAGCATCTCTGCCACCGCTCTGCCAGGTCGTGACCACTGGGGCCATGCACAAAGCATCCTGCTCGCTGGCGGTGGCATTAAAGGGGGGCGCGTCATTGGCTCCACTGACAAAATCGGTGGCTATCCTGCCAGCGATGCGCAAACGCCTGAAAACCTCGCCGCGACGATTTATGAAGCCCTCGGCCTGCCACGCGAAACGCTCTGGAAGGACTTCACTGGTCGCCCGCATACGCTGTACATGGGGTCGCCGATTGGTGGGTTGATTTGATTTGGCAAGAGGGACGCGCATGGCCCCGTAGGTTTAGTTGCCTCAACCAACCACCATGCTCAACCTCTACTCCCATCCCAGCGGCGGCTATTGCGATGGTGTGTCACGCCGAAATTTCCTCAAGATCGGCGGGCTCGCCATGGGCGGCCTGTCGTTGAATGATGTGCTGCGCGCCGAGTCTGTGCAAAAGACTGGCAAGTCGCACAAGGCGGTGATCATGATCTTCTTGCCCGGTGGGCCGTCGCATCAGGACATGTTCGACATGAAGCCGGACGCACCGAGCGAGATTCGCGGCGAGTTCAAACCGATCTCCACCAACGTCCCCGGCATCCAGATCTGCGAGCATCTTCCGCGTCTCGCCAAAATGATGGACAAGTGTACCCTCATCCGCTCCATGGCGGATTGCGATACGCGCCACGATGCCTTTCAGTGCCTCACGGGTCGCAACTCCAAGCAGCAGCCTCCCGGCGGCTGGCCCTCGCTCGGATCCATCGTCTCGCGTTTGCAGGGCAGCACCAATCCTGCCATGCCACCGTTCGTCGGTCTCGCGCCCAAGATGGGTCACATGGAGTGGGCGCGCACAGGTGAGCCGGGCTTTCTCGGTGTCGCTCATGCGCCGTTCCAAGCAAACCGTGGCAGCGGCACAGATGACATGTCACTTCATGGCATCACGCTTGATCGTTTGCGGGATCGCAAGTCGCTGCTTTCCAGTTTTGACGTTCTGCGGCGCGATCTCGATGCCACCGGTCTCATGGGTGGGGTGGATGTGTTCAATGAGCAGGCGCTCAACGTGCTCACGAGTCCGAAATTGATTCACGCCCTCGATTTGAGCCGCGAAGATCCGCGTGTCGTCGAGCGCTACGGCAAGGGCGAAAACCGCAATCGCGACGACGGCGGTCCGCGTCTGCCTGAGCACTTTCTCGCCGCACGTCGTCTGGTGGAAGCTGGCGCGCGTGTCGTCACGCTCGCCTTCAGCCGCTGGGACTACCATTCCGACAACTTCAAGCAGCTTCGCGAAGACCTGCCGCTGCTCGACAGCGGACTCACCGCGCTCATTACCGATCTGCATGAGCGTGGCCTGGACAAGGATGTCTCCGTCGTCGTGTGGGGTGAATTTGGCCGCACGCCGATGATCAATGCCAAAGGTGGCCGCGACCATTGGCCGCGTGTCGCTTCCGCACTCCTCGCCTGCGGCGGCATGCGTCACGGTCAGGTCATCGGTGCCACCGACAAACTGGCCGGTGAACCCACCGAACGCCCCGTCGCCTTTGGCGAAGTCTTCGCCACGCTTTACAAGCAAATGGGCATCGACGTGACGAAAGCCACCCTCACCGATCTCACCGGCAGACCCCAGTATCTCGTCGATGGGCACCTGCCGATGTCAGAGCTGGTGTGAGAGGTCTAAACCGGAAACTCATCCTCCTTTTGATCTGAAAGACAAGATTTCAGCTCTCACCCCGTAGGTTTTAATCATCATGAATCTGAAACGCGCCACACTCATCGCTGCCTTGTATGCCGCCGCACCTTGTTTCGCGGCGGAGGCATTGCGTCCTTTGAACTTTGCCAACGACATCGTGCCTATCCTCACGAAGGGCAGTTGCAACTCCGGCGGTTGCCATGGCAAATCGGGCGGACAAAACGGTTTCAAGCTTTCACTGCTCGGTTTTGAGCCGCAGGAAGACTATGAGCATATTGTGAAGGAAGCCCGTGGACGCCGCGTCTTTCCGGCATCAGCGGAGCAGAGCCTGCTGCTCACCAAAGGCACCGCCCAGCTCCCGCATGGCGGCGGCAAGAAGCTCGATCCAAACTCCGAGGACTACGCTGACCTGGCTCGCTGGATTCGCGAGGGCATGCCCTATGGCAAGGACAGCGATCCCAAGATGGCAAGCATCAGTGTCGAGCCCGCAAAGCTCACCATGCCGCTCAAAGCCGCGCAGCAGCTCAAGGTCACTGCCCACTACACCGACGGCAGCACTCGCGATGTCACCAAGCGCGCACTGTATGAAGCCAACGAAAAAGCCATGGCCGAAACCAGCGAAACCGGCCGCGTGCAGCTCTTTGATCTCCCCGGCGATGTCGCCGTGATGGTCCGTTATCAGGGCAAGGTGTCCACCTTCCGCGCCACTGTGCCGCTCGGTGCTCCAGTGGACAAACTGCCTGCCTCGCGTGGTTTTGTGGACGATCTCGTCTTCGCAAAATTGAAGACCATCGGCATGCCGCCGTCCGACATCGCTGACGACGGCACCTTCATCCGCCGCGTCACCCTCGACATCACCGGCCGCCTGCCCACCGCAGCAGAAATGAAGGACTTCATGGCCTCCCCAGACGCGGCAAAACGCAGCGCCCTCATCGACCGCTTGCTCGACAGCCCGGACTACGCCGAATACTTCGCCAACAAGTGGAGCGCCCTCCTGCGTAACCAGCGCACGCAGCCCAACTTCGCACGCGGCAGTTATCTATTCTACTCGTGGATTCGCGACAGCATCGCGGACAACAAACCTTACGATCAGTTCGTGCGCGAAGTCGTCTCCGCCTCCGGTGATCTCGATCAAAATCCCCCCGTCGCCTGGTATCGTCAGGTCAAAGAGATGAAGCAGCAGATGGAGGACGTCGCCCAGCTCTTCCTTGGCACGCGCATGCAGTGTGCGCAGTGCCATCATCATCCCTTTGAGAAGTGGAGCCAGCAGGACTACTACGGCTTCGCCGCCTTCTTCAGCAACGTCAGCCGCAAGCCCTCGACCTTTGCCGGTGAAGAAATGATCTTCAACAAACGCGGCGTGGCCCAGACCACCAACATTCGCACCAAGGCGGCCGTGACTCCCACCAGCCTCGGAGGTCAGGCCTTGAAGCTGAAGCCCGAGCAGGATCCACGTCAGTCGCTCGCCGAATGGATGAGCCAGAAGGACAACGCGTTCTTTGCCCACACGCTGGTGAATCGCTACTGGAAGCACTTCTTCAATCGCGGCCTCGTTGAACCCGAGGACGACATGCGCGAGACCAATCCTCCGGTGAATCCCGAGTTGCTCAGCGCCCTCGCCGCCGACTTCGTGAAGAACGGCTACGATCTGAAAAAACTCATCCGCACCATCACCAATTCCACCACCTACCAGCTCAGCGCCGTTCCAAACACCTACAACGCGAAGGACCGCCAGAACTTCAGCCGCTACTATCCAAAGCGCCTCAATGCCGAAGTCCTCTACGACTCCGTCAACACGCTGCTCGATGTCGAAACCAACTTCGCCGGTCAGGCTCCCGGCACCCGTGCCGTCGCCCTGCCGGACAACAGCTACAACCAGAGCACCTACTTCCTCAGCGTCTTCGGTCGCCCTGACTCCTCCAGCGCCTGCGAGTGCGAGCGCACCCAGGAGGCCAGCCTCGCACAGAGTCTGCATCTGCTGAACGCCGCCGAAATCCAGACCCAGCTTTCCCGTGGCAACGGTCGTGCCGACACGCTCACCAAGGACACACGTCCTGACGACGATAAAATCGCCGACCTTTACCACATCGCCCTCAGCCGCGACCCCAACGCCAACGAAGTCAAATTCGCCCACACCCACCTCGACAAGAAGACCGCAGGCAAGACGGGCGATGAAGCCTTCAAAGGCAAAAAAGAGGCTTATGAGGACATCCTCTGGGCGCTGCTGAACACGAAAGAGTTTCTCTTCAATCACTAAGCGCTCGTGCCATGCCTCGCTCCAATTTTCAGTTCTCAGTTCTCAGTTTACAATTTTCAGTCCTGCTGGCGTTCTCTGCCCCAGCGTTCTCACAGGCCACCTTTCCGTCTCCAACCCTGACTTCTATTTCTCCTCTCGGGGGCAAGCCCGGTGCCACCATCGAACTCACCCTGCGCGGTACGGATCTCGAAGGCCCGCAATCGGTTCTACTCAACGAGCGCGCCATCCCAGTCAAAAGCAACAAGCCAAACCTCTTCAGCGTCACGCTGCCCGCAGACCTGAAGCCTGCCCTCTACGATTGCCGTTTCGTCGGCCGCTACGGCGTCTCCAATCCTCGGGTTTTTGAAGTCAGCACACTCGACGCTATCGAATCCACTGGGGCAAACACCAAACCCGACAAAGCCCTCAAAGTCGGGCTTAATGCCGTCATTCAGGGCTGCTTCAAATCCAGTTCACCGCATTGGTTCACCATTGACCTGAAACAGGGACAGCACCTCACCGCCACCTTCGATGGCCGCCGCTTTGACACCCGCACCGAGCTGCTCGGTGTGCTCAGCGCTCCTACTGGGCGTGAACTTGCCCACATGCGCGGGGGTGTGCTCACCTTCACGGCTCCAGCCGACGCCAGCTACCGGCTGCGTTTCAATGAACTCATGTATCGCGCGGGAGATGACTACGGCTACCGCATCACTCTCTCGTCCTCCGCACCACCGGCACCAGTGTCTGCTAAGCCGGGAGCGGTGCGGCCTATCCAGATTGGTCAGACCATCAAGGACGCCTTTCTGCCGCACGGTCTCACTCACACCTTCGATCTCGCCTACAAGACGGGTGAAAAATTCATCATCGAAGTGCATTCCCACCAGTTGGGTCATGCCACCGATCCCAATCTGGTGATTGAGAGCCTTACCAAGGACGCGGCAGGCAAAGAGACGCTCAAGCCGCAGGCGGAGGTCGCTGATGCACCTGCCATTACCCCTGCACCCAGCATCAATCTTCTCAGTCGCGATCCCTCCTATGCCTATGAGGCCAAGGCCGACGGCACGTTCCGCCTCACCCTCAGCGACAACTTCAACAGCACACTTCCGTTTGAACTGCGCATCCTCAAAGAAGAATCGAAGCCTGCGCCTCTCATCGCCCTTAATGCTATCCTGCCCGGTGCCAAGACCAAAGGTGGCGAACTCGGTAGCGCCAATGTCCCGCGCGGAGGCATCGCCGCGCTCGAAATCATCGCCCCCAATCGCAACGCCCTGAGCGAAGCCATTGAACTCAAAGCCGACAAGCTTCCCGCCGGCGTCACCTGCCTCGGCGGCTTCATCGGTAAAGGCCAGTCGCTGGGCTATATCGCGTTTCAAGCGAGCGCCGATGCCCCTGCCGGAGCCAGCATCCTCAGCGGGATTCCACAGAGCCGCTTCACGAGTTTTGGCGTGGCTGACGCTACCAAGGACAATCTCCTCTATCGCACCACCGGCGCACCCGCGCTCGGTGTCAGCACCCAGCCCGCTCCTGCGTCTGTGCAAACCGAGAAAACGGACATCCTCGAAGTCGCCCCAGACGCAAAGCTCGAAATCGCCCTCAAAGTCACCCGCCATGCCGACTTCACCGAGTCTCTCAAGCTCAAAGCCCTCGGCCTCATCGACGCCGCCAAAGCTCCTGAAGCCGACATCCCCGCCAAAGCCGCCGCAGGCAAATTCACCCTCGATGTGAAAGCACTCAAACTCTCTCCCGGAGATTACGGCTTCATCCTCCAAGGCCCCGCGAAGATGAAATTCCGCCGTGGGGTCGAAGAACTCAACGTTGCCGAAGCCGATGCCAAAAAAGCCGCCGACGCTCAAACAGTTGCCAAAAAGCAGCTCGACACCGCCAATGCCGACGCCACGCCGCAAAAAGCCGAACTCGTCAAAGTCGCCACCGCCGCGCTCAAGACCTCGGACACCACCAAAGCCGCCGCAGACAAGCTCGTCAAAGATCTCGCCGCGAAGGCCGCTGCCAAAGACGCCACCTTCATTGTCTATTCCAATCCCATCCGCATCCGCGTGAAAGAGCCCGTCAAAAAATGAGATTCATCATCCCATTCGTCATTCTGCATTCGTCATTCGTCATTGCGGCGGCTCCCGCGCCCATCGACTACGACAAACAAGTTCGTCCGTTCCTGAAGGACAACTGCATCGCCTGCCATAACAAGACCACCACCAAGGGCGGCCTCAACATGGAGACGCCGGAGCTCATGGCCAAGGGCGGCGAGAGCGACAAAGGCATCATTCCCGGCAAAGGCGCGGACAGCGTCATGTATCAGGCCGCAGCGCACACCTGGGACTCCGAGATGCCGCCGAAGGGCAACAAGGTCGGCGCGGTGAATCTTTCTGCCGAACAGCTCTCACTCTTCAAAGCGTGGATCGATCAAGGCGCGAAAGCTTCGCCCAAAAAAGTCCAGATCATCGCATGGGAGCCGCTGCCTGCTGGCTTGCAGTCCATTTATGCCATCGCCGTCGCCCCCCAGGGCGACTTTGCTGCCGCGGCTCGTGCAAACCAGATCAGTATCTACCATCTGCCCACGCAGAGTCTCGTTACCAAGCTCACGGATGAAACCCTGCTCAAAACCGGCCTCTACAAGCAGCCCGGTGTCGCCCATCGCGATCTCGTTCAATCTCTCGCATTCAGCCCGGACGGCACACGCCTTGCCACCGGCAGCTTTCGTGAGGTGAAGCTGTGGAAACGCAGCGCCCCCGCAGCTGCCGCCTTCGCCCCTTCCGCCAAATTCACCGCAACGCAAGAAGCGGACAACTCCATCAAGCTGACCGAAACCGCCGGTGGCAAACTCATCGCCCACATCAAATCTGACCTCGCCGCCGAGCAGGCCCTAGCGCAGCACAGCCTCACCGCGGTGCGTGCTGCATTGGAAGTGACCTATCAGAATGAAGCCATCAAAAAAGCCGAGACTGACGCCACCGAGCAGACCAATCGTTTGAAGAAAGCCAATGAACTCGCCGACGTGGCCAAAAAAGCGCTCGAAGACAAGAAGAAGGACATCAAGCCCAAGGAAGATGCCAAAGTCGCAGTCGAGAAAGCAGCGAAGGAAGTCGCCGATCAACTCGCCAAGGTGCCACAAGACAAGCCGGATGAAGCTTTGAAAAAGAAGAACACCGAAGCGCAGGAAAAGGCCACCAAAGCAACAGCAGATCTTAAGCTCGCGCAGGAAGCTTTCACCCGTGCCGAAGCCGCCATCACCGACACAGCGAATGAAATCAAGCTCGTCACCGAGAATGAAAAGAAGGCCAAGCAAACGGTCGTTGATGCCAAAGCCCGCCTCGAAGTGGTGAAGAAGGAAGTGGAGAAAGCGAACGCAGATCGTGATCTGATTGCCAAAACGCTCACCACGGGTCTCAAGAAAGCCAAGTCACTTCAGTTCTCTGCGAACGGCCTCGAACTCATCGCCGAACAGGACAGCGGCCCGCCCCTCGCCTGGAGCACCACGAATGGAAAACCCATCGCTCCAGGCAGCTCGAGTGCGACGTGGACCCTCGAGCGCACCTTTGGCACCGGCGATGGCAAATCCCAGATCACCGACCGCGCCAACAGCATCGCCTTCAGCCCCGACGGTAAAACACTCGCCATTGGCAGCGGCGAGCCTTCCCGTAGTGGCGACATCACCCTGTGGGACATGGCGACGGGCAAACTGACCAAGGACTATGCTGAACGCCACCTCGACAGCATCTTCGCGCTCGACTTCTCGCCGGATGGCAAGCTCCTCGCTTCCGGCGGTGCAGACAAAGCGGTGCGCATCACCGACCTGAGCACCGGCAAAGTCGTGAAGGTCTTTGAAGGTCACACGCACCACGTGCTCGGTGTTTCATGGCGTGCCGATGGCCGCCTCCTGGCCAGCAGCGGTGCCGACAACGTCGTCAAAGTTTGGGACTGGACCACCGGCGACCGCCGCAAGAGCGTCGATGGCTGGGACAAAGAAGTCACTGGCATCCACTACCTTGGTGCCGCCGATCAGATCGCCACCAGCGCTGGAGACAACAAACTTCGTCTCATCACCAGCGACGGCGGAGAAGTGAAACAACTCGCCGGTGCCACTGCCTTCCTACAATCTCTCGCCACCACCAAATCTGGCGATCTTGTTCTCGGCGGTGATCAAGACGGCAACCTGCGTGAATGGGATGTCGCCACAGCGAAGGAAATCGCTGTCTTCAAGCCCTGATGGGCGTCGCATTCTGAACGTTGAGTGAAGCAGAGAGAAAGGATGCTGAACGCGCTGCGTTTGCATGCTGTATCCAATCCCACACTCAACCACCATGCGCCGCTTCCATACCCGTCTTATTCCCGTCCTTGTCGCAGCTCTTCTTGTCCCCAATCTGAGTAAAGCAGAAATCGCCGTGAAAAGCGGTGAGAAGATCGCCTTCCTTGGTGATTCCATCACCGCAGGCGGCTGGGGCAATCCCGCAGGTTATGTGCGGCTCGTGATCGCCGGTTTGGAAGCCAATGGCATCAAAGCTGAGCCTGTGCCCGCAGGTATCGGTGGGCATAAATCCGATCAGATGCTCGCACGCCTGGACAAAGACGTGCTGAGCAAAAAGCCGCAATGGATGACGCTGAGCTGCGGTGTGAACGATGTCTGGCACGGCCCGCGTGGCGTGCCCCTCGATGATGCCATGGCGAAGAGCGGCACTTACGATGACAAAGTGGCCACCCGTGGCACCTACAAAAAGAACATCACCGCGATCATTGACCAGGCGCAGGCCGCAGGCGTGAAGCCAGTGATGCTGACTGCCACCGTGATTCATGAAAAACTCGACAGCAAAGAGAACGGCCTGATCGCTCCCTACAACGCCTTCCTCCGTGAACTCGCCAAAGAAAAGAAAATCCCGCTCGCAGATCTGAACGCGATGTTTCAGGAGCGCATCAAGGCCGAGAACAAGCCGAACGAGAAAGTGCTCACCAGCGATGGTGTCCACATGAATGTCGAAGGCAACAAGCTCATGGCCATTGGCGTGCTGCAGGCTCTCGGTCTCAATGCGGCCGAACTCGACAAAGCCAAAGCCTCCTGGCCGCCGCTCGAAGCCGCTGGCATTGCGGCGGCACAGAAGGCCGCTGAGGCCAAAGCCAAAGCTGCCGCCGAAAAGAAAGCCAAGGAAGCCGCCGACAAGGCCAAAGGTGTGAGTGCTCCCAAGTAGGCATGAAGTCATTCCTTTTCACCACACTGCTGCTGGCTCCGCTGGCTGTAGTTCAAGCCACTGATACTCCCCCGCTGCGAGATGATGCCGCGTGGCTGCGCGACAAAGGGCAGATGATCTTCCATGACGCCTTCGAGCGTGAGGAAGATGGCAATCTCGCCAAAGCCATCGGCAATGGCTGGAACAGCGCCACGGCGGGTCGTGTGCCGCAGATCAAGATGGCAAACCTCGATGACGGCATCTTGAAAATTGCCAGCGCCACTAAAGAGGCAGGTCATGCTGCGCACATTCATCACGAGGCGGGATTCACCGATGGCGGAGTCATAGTACGCTTCCGCTTCCCTGGCCTCTCGCAGGGTGAATCGCTGCAGCTTGGCTTTGTGGACCGTGAGACGAAAGGCGTCCATGCCGGGCATCTCTGCTATGGGATTCTCAGCCAGAGCAGCATCACGCTGATCGATCACAAAACCGGCATCATGAATCTGGAGAATCGCAAGCGGCGGGAAGATTACCTGACCCGCAAAGAAAAGCCGCCCGCTGATTTCGAAGCCCTGATCAACTCCAAGAAGGTCGTCGTCCCCTGGAAAGCCGACACTGAATGGCATGATCTGGTTCTCGTCAACGAAGGTGACGAAATGCGCCTCAGCCTCGACAGCAAAGTGGTGGCCAGTCATCACTCGGAAGGTTATGCCCATCCAATGAAGCGCTGGTTCAGCTTCCTGGTGCCAAACACCGTGTGGATCGACGACGTGAAGATTTGGAAAGTGAAATAATCCCCCATGAAGCCTGTCCACATTGCCATCGTTGCACTCCTTCTCACCGTCACCTTGGCATGGCGCTCGCTCGCCGTCGAACCAGCCCCAGAGCGTCTCGTGGTCCTCACCTTTGATGACTCCGTGGCCAGCCACGCCACCTTCGTGGCACCGCTGCTGAAAAAGCATGGCTTCGGCGCGACCTTCTTCATCACCGAAGGCTTCGAGTTCCTCGTGGACAAGGAGCACTACATGACCTGGGAGCAGATCAAAGCCCTCGACGCAGACGGCTTAGAAATCGGCAATCATACCCGCAAACACGCAGGCGTGGCCAAACAAAAGCCCGAGCAACTCGCGGAGGATGTGGAGTTCATCGAGCAGCAGTGCGCGAAATACGGCATCCCCAAGCCAGTGAGCTTTTGCTATCCCGGCTATCAGACCAGCGAGGCCGCAGTGAAGCTCCTGCGCGAGCGCGGCTACCAGTTTGCCCGCGCTGGCGGTGCCAGAGCCTACGACCCGGCCATGGATGATCCACTCACTCTGCCGCAGGCCTTTGATGGCAAGCCGGCCAGCACTCTGGAGCAGTTCAAGGCTGCCGTGGCTCAGGCAAAGGATGGCAAGATCGCCGTGATGACTTTCCACGGTGTGCCAGACATCAAGCACCCGCATGTGAACACTGACCCGGCCAAATTTGAGACCTACATGCAGCACCTCAAGGACGAAGGTTGCAAGGTCATCGCCATGCGCGATCTCGCAAAGCATCTGCCTGCCAAGAAAGAATAGCAACCACTCCCCAACCATGAAACTCATCCTCCTCGCCACGCTCGCTTTTGCAGCAAGCACGTTCGCTCAGAGCGTGAAGTCCAACATCCCCTACGTCGAAAACGGCCACGCACGCCACGTGCTCGACATCTACGCACCTGCGAACGCCAAAAATCTGCCCGTCGTATTCTGGATTCACGGCGGTGGTTGGTCGCAGGGCGACAAGACGGATGTGAAGCTCAAACCGCAGTGGTTCATGGGCAAAGGCTTTATGGTTGTCTCCACCAATTATCGCCTGCTGCCCGAAGTGGACATGGGCACGCTCACTCGTGATGTCGCCAAAGCCTTCGGCTGGATGGAAAAACACATCGCCGAATATGGCGGCGACCCCAAGCGCGTGCTCGTGGGCGGCCACTCGGCCGGGGCACAGCTCGCGGCGCTGCTTTGCACAGATGATCGTTACCTGAAGACCGAAGGCGCTTCTTTTGACTGCCTCATCGGCTGCGTCCCAGTCGATGGCGACACCTACGACGTGCCCGCCATCATCGAGACAGCGGAGACACGCCTCCGCGTCCATCATCTGCCACCACGGGTGAACGGCCACCGCGAAAAGTTTGGCGGTACTCCAGAAAAGCATATCGACTTCTCCGCTGTCACCCATGTGGCCAAAGGCAAAGGCATCCCTCCTTTCCTCATCCTGCACGTGGCCGCCCATCCAGATACCAGCGCACAAGCTGCCCGCCTTGGCAATGCCCTGAAGGAAGCCGGAGTGCCCACCACCGTCTTCGGTGCCAAAGATACCAGTCACGTCAAGCTCAATGACGACCTCGGTCTGCCCGACGATCCCGCGACGAAAGCCTTGGATGCATTCGTTGTCGGCGTGCTGAAGAAGTGACACAGCGGCCTCATGTCCGATTCGGCCAAAATCATGTCTGTATCATGCTGACGCCGGTGGTTGTATAAGCAGAGTCCCCAACCTGCTCCCACCGCCATGAAATCTCTCTGCGTTCTCCTGTTCGCCACGCTGCCGCTATACGCTGACTCGATTTTCGATGGCAAGTCACTCGAACATTGGTCCGGCAAAGCAGAGCACTGGCGCGTGGAGGATGGCGCGATCACGGGTGAAATCCCTGCAAATCAGCAGCTCAAAGGCAACGAGTGGATCTTCTGGGACGGCGAGGTCCATGACTTCGATCTCACCGTGGAGTTCCGCATCACCGGCGGCCCCAGTGCTAACTCCGGCATCCAGTATCGTTGCCAACAGAACCCGGACGGTCACGCCAGCGGCTATCAGGCAGATCTCGATCAAGGCGCCGTGTGGCTGGGCCGCATCTACGACGAGCACGGCCGCGCCCTGCTCGTGGAGCGCGGCTCACGCGTGAGCATCGCACCAGACGGCCGCCGCTGGGCAGATGTGTTTGCCGAGCCGAAGAGTCTCACCTCCGTCATTAAAGCCAACGACTGGAACAAATACCAGATCACCGCCACCGCCTCCCACGTGGAGGTGCGCGTCAATGACGTCCTCATGAGCGTCCTCGATGATCACGAAGCCAAAGCCGCCGAATGGAGCGGCAAAATCGCCTTTCAGCTCCACAGCGGCCCAGGTCCGGCCAAAGTGCAGTTCCGCAACATCCAGCTCGCACATCTCGGCAAAACCGCGATACCGCAGCGCAGCGATGCGGGCACTCCTGCCCGCACCACCGACGTCCCCTCCATCTCACCGCCCGCCGAACTCAACCTCGGCTTCGAAACTGGCACCCTCGCAGGCTGGAAAGCCGAAGGCGACGCCTGGGAAAAACAACCCGTCGAAGGCGATACAGTAGCGATCCGCAAACGCGGCAACTCCCAGCACGCAGGCAAGTTCTGGCTCGGCGGTTACGAGCGCAACGGCGACAAAGGCACCGGAACCCTCACTTCGACGAGCTTCGTCGCCACCCACCCATGGGCCAGCTTCCTGCTCGGTGCCGCAGCCGATGCAAACACCGAGCGAGTCGAAATCGTCGAGGAAGCCACCGGCAAAGTCATTCAAAGCAGCAGCGCCGCTCAGCAGGAAAACATGCAGCGCGTCGCCGTGAATCTGGAAAGCGCCGTCGGCAAACGCATCTTCATCCGCATCGTCGATCAATCCAAAACTGGCTGGGGTCATGTCAATTTCGACGACTTCGTCTTCCACGATCAAAAGCCGACCTTCGCCGCCGCTGCTCTGAGCATCAGCAATGATCGATCGAAGCGCGATAACGAAAGCCCCGTCCTCTGGCACCTGCTGCCAAATCCAGCCAAACCAACCAGCGTGAAAAACGACGCAGCCCAGAAGCTCGTCGCAGCCATGAAACTGCAGGACGGCTTTCAGGTGGAACTCATCGCCGCCGAGCCCGATGTGCGGCAGCCCATCGCCTTCTGCTTCGATGAACGCGGCCGCATGTGGGTGGCGGAGGCCTTCAGTTATCCAAACCGCCAGCCCGAAGGGCAGGGGAAAGACCGCATCAGCATCTTCGAAGACACAAACGGCGACGGCTCCTTTGAAACCAAGAAAGTATTCTGCGAAGGACTGAATCTCGTCAGCGGCATCGAGGTCGGCTTCGGCGGCGTGTGGGTCGGTGCCGCACCCTATTTGATGTTCATTCCAGACGCGGATCACGATGACCGCGCCGATGCCTTGGATACATCCCATAAGACCTATCAGTCCTATTCGAAAGTCCCCGGCCTCAACTTCACCGCCTACGCCCTCCTCGACGGCTGGGGCTATCAAGACACACACGAAACCCTCAACAGCTTCATCTGGGGCCCGGACGGCTGGCTCTATGGCAATCAAGGCGTCTTCACCCAATCACTCATCGGCAAACCCGGCACACCGGACGAGAAGCGCATCACACTGAATGCAGGGGTCTGGCGTTATCATCCCGTGCGGCATGAATTCGAAATCTTCTGCAGCGGTGGCAGCAATCAGTGGGGCCTCGACTACAACAGCAACGGCCATTTCTTCATGACCCACTGCCGCAGCTTCTGGGGCAAAGGCGGCACGACGAATGCCATCCGCAACGGCCACTTCTGGAATCAGGCCAACAGCAAATACGCCCCCTTCATCTCCGCCACCGCCCCGGACTTCGCGCCTGATCTGCAAAACTACCTCCCCGCTTCTGCGCGCTATGACAGCGGTGAAGGCGGCGCAGGCAAGCCCGGCACCACCGCCGTCTATGGCGGCCACTCACACGTCGGCACCCTGATCTATAACGGCAACAACTGGCCCGCAATCTATCGCGATCACCTCTTCACGCACAACCTCCACGGCCATCAGATCAATCAGCAGCACATGGTCCGTACTGGCAGCGGCTATGAGACCTTCCACGCCGGCTACGATCTCCTCTACAGCCCCGCCCCCGACTACATCCCCGTCGATCTCCAAACCGGCCCCGACGGTGCCGTCTATGTCATCGACTGGACCGACACCCAGCACTGCCACAATCCCGAAGACGAAAAATGGGACCGTACCAACGGCCGCATCTACCGCATCTCATGGAAGAAGACATACAAACCGGTGAAGGTGGATATATCCAAGCTCAAGGATCAAGATCTCGAGGGCATGATCGGGGACGCCAATGATTGGGCTGCTCGCATTGCACGAAGGTTGTTGCAGGAGAAAGCCACGCTGGAGCAAGTAGATGCCTCTAGGCTCGAAACACAGTTTCACACGAAACCTCTGCAATCCTTATGGTCGCTTCATGTCATCGACAAACTGAGTGGCCGCTTTTTGGAAACCGCCGTCACTGATAAAAACGACATCGTCCGTTCCTGGGCCATACAGCTCGACACCGAAGAAACCGGCAAACCCAAGCTCACCTCCGCCACCCTCCTCAAGCTCGCCCAAACCGACCCCTCTCCCACCGTCCGCCTCGCACTCGCCTCAGCCTTGCCAAAGCTGGACACAAAAACCGTTTGGGAAGTCGCCTCCGCACTCGCCATGCACGCCGAGGACAAAGACGACCGCTTCCTGCCCAAGATGATCTGGTTCGGCCTCGCCCGAGTCGTGGCAGAAGACTGGCCCCGCGGCCTCGCACTCGCAGCAAAAACTCCTCTCCCATCCCTCGCCGATTCCATCCGCTGGTTCGCCGCCACGACTCCCGCAGGTCGCGAAGCTTTGATCCCCACCATTCAAACCGAACGCGATTTGAAACTCCTCGCCTTCGGCATGAAGGACGAGGCGAAAGCGGCCATGCCCAAAACATGGCCCCAACTGCAGGCCAAATTTCCCGGCACAACCGCAGATCAACTCTCCGCTCTGTTTGGCGACAAGACCGTTCTGGCAAAGATGCGCAGCGCCTTGGCGGATGAAACAACGCCGCTTCCCCAGCGCCGCAGCGCCTTCGATCTGCTGAAGCGTGTCAGCGACACAGAAGCGACACCCATCTTCGCCAAACTGCTCGATCAACCCGACTTCACCAGCGCGGTCATCCCGCTTCTCTCCCGCTCCGCCGATCCAGCAATAGCCAGAGCTCTGATGGCCCGTTTCACCAAACTCAATGACACCGACCGCAGCGCTGCCTTGGGAGCCCTCACCAGCCGCGCCGAACTTGCTCTGCCACTCCTCGCTGCCGTCAAGGCCGGCACCTTCGAGAAAAAATACCTCAGCTCGCTGCAAATCCGCCAGATGCGCAATCTGAACCACGCGGAGATCAACACCCTCCTCGATGCCACCTGGGGCAAAGTGAACGACTCCAGCGAAGCCGCCAAAGCCAGCATCGCCAAACTCAAGAAGGCGTATCAGTCCGCTCCTCTCTGGGCCTTCAATGGCAAAGCAGGCGAGGAAACCTTCAAGCAAGTCTGCGCCGTCTGCCATGCCATGGGCGGTGTCGGTGGCAAGCTCGGCCCCGATCTCGCAGGCTCCTGGCGCAACGGCCTCGATTACTTCCTCGAAAACATCATCGATCCCAATGCCGTCGTCGGAGACAATTTCCAGCTTCACGTCCTCACCAAAAAAGACGGCACCGTCATCTCCGGCGTCATCGAGCAGGAAACCGACACCGCCATCACGGCACGCACCGTCACCGAGTCCGTCATCATCTCCAAAGCCGACCTCAAAAGCCGCCAGAAAATGCCCGTCTCGCTCATGCCACCCGGCTTGCTCGAATCCATGCCGGAGCGCAAGTCTCTGGAACTTCTCAAGTATTTGCTGAGCAAACGGGAGTGATGCAAAGAAGCGCTGGAGCATGATCACATGGACATCCCAATGGCGGGAATATCCAAAGGGCATCGCGAAGGCGTCAGCAAAGTGGTCCGCACAGTCCCCTGTGCGGCTCCTGGGCCGTCGCTTGTAAATGAAGTTATGCAGAGGATTACAAGGAGCGATGTGCGCCAGCCTCTAGCATGCGAATTTCGGCACTATCATATCGGTTAAAATGATCTGGCCGCAAACGTAGCTGTCATGGCAGGTGCTAGGTCAGGATGGAAAAATCCGTGCTTGCCTCAGGGCAGTCGTCTCGATCATGCTCCACACATGGTCCGTTTTCTCATCTTATTCAGCCTTGCCTTGGCCGTCACTCTTCACGCCGAAGAAAAACGCCCCAACATCCTCTGGCTCATCGCCGAAGATTTCGGTCCCCATCTCGGCTGCTACGGCACCAAAGAAGTGTCCTCCCCCGTGCTGGACGCACTGGCTGCGAAAGGCATGCGCTTCACCCGCTACTACACCACGGCACCCGTCTGCTCGGCCAGCCGCTCGGCATTCAACACCGGGATGTACCAGACCACCATCGGCGCGCACAACCACCGCTCCCATCGCGATGACGGCTTCACCCTTCCCGAAGGCGTGAAGGTGATCAGCGAACGCATGCGTGATGCCGGTTACTTCACCGCCAATGTGAAGGAGATGCCGCCAGAAGCAGGCTTCAAAGGCACCGGCAAGACCGACTGGAACTTCCAGGAGCCCGCCAAGCCGTTTGATTCGTCCAACTGGGATGACTTAAAGCAGCACCAGCCGTTTTACGCTCAGCTCAATTTCCAGGAGACCCACCGCACCTTCCACGCGCCACCCCATGCAGACCCGGCCAAGGTGGAGATTCCTCCCTACTACCCCGATCATGAAGTCACCCGCAAAGACATGGCGCAGTATCTCGATGCCGCCACAGAGCTGGATCGGAAAATCGGCAAGGTGATGGAACTCCTCCAGCGCGACGGCCTCATGGAAAACACCGTCATCTGCTTCATGGGCGATCACGGCGCAGCACACGTCCGCGCCAAGCAGTTCTGCTACGAGGAGGGGTTGAACACACCGCTCATCATGAGCTGGCCTTCCAGCATCACCGCACCCACTGGTTATGAAGCCGGCAAAGTCAGCGACCGCCTGCTCATGTCCATCGACCTGACCGCCACCTCGCTTGCATGGGCCGGCATAGCCAAACCACAGGGCATGCAGGGCCAGGTTTTCATGGGGGCCAACGCAGAACCCCCACGCGAGTACGTCTTCGGTGCCCGGGATCGCTGCGACATGACGGTGTTCCGCTTCCGCACCGTGCGTGATGCACGCTATCGCTACATCCATAACTTCACCCCCGACCGCCCCTTCCTTCAGCACAACGAGTACAAGGAGAAGCAGTATCCCGTGTGGAATCTGATCAAAGACCTGGCCGCACAGGAGAAACTGACGCCTGTGCAGGCCGTGCTGGCAGCTCCTACGATGCCAGCGGAAGAACTGTACGATCTGCAGCAGGACCCCTATGAGATCAACAACCTCGCTAAGTCGAACCTGCCGGAGCACCGGGCCGCACGGGAGCATTTGAGTTCTGTGCTGAATGCCTGGATCGAGCAAACACACGATCAGGGTCGGATTCCAGAGCCGGAAGAAGTGGCAAGAAATGAAGGACGTACAAAAGAGGCCCCACTGGTAAAGCAAGGGAAGGGGAAGAAGAAAAAGGAATGAATGATGAATTCAGAATGACGAATGAGCAGGACCAGCCATTCTCAAGCAGTGAAGCTGCTCCCTAACCATCGTGCGCATGACGCACAGCATCTCATCCAGCGCTGGCGCGTGCTCGCACGCTCCGCTGGCTGTCGGGTCAAGACCTTGTGCAAGGTGGGGGACATGCCCGTGATCGTACTCGAATCAGCGGCTGCACAGTCAGGAGACCCCGCAGTCTATCTTTCCACCGGCGTGCATGGCGATGAGGCGGGTTCAGCCTGGGGCCTGCTCACCTGGGCGGAGAAGCATGTAAACGAGCTGAAACGCGGGTCATTTTTGATCGCGCCCTGCCTTAATCCTGTGGGACTCAGGCTCAATACACGGGCCGATCATCGCGGCTTCGACATCAATCGTCGCTTTCACGATTCGGCTGATGAGATCTGCGGGCCGTGGCAGAGGTGGATCACCGGACGACCGATGCGCTTTGGGCTCTGTCTGCATGAAGATTACGACGCGCAGGGGACTTACCTCTATGAGCTCAACCACGCGCAGCAAACGGTCGGTCATGAAATCATCGACCGCTGCGCACGCGTGATCGCGCCTGATCCGCGCAAAAACATCGAAGGCCAGCGCGCGAGCCGCGGTGTGATCCGGCGTCGTACTCTGCCAACGCACCTGCCCGGCATGCCTGAAGCCATTGAACTGCATGTGCGGGGCTGCCCCGTGACTATAACGTTTGAATCACCTTCGGAGTTTGATCTCGACAAAAGAGTGCGGGTGCAGGTGGAATTCGTGGAGTCAGCGCTGGCTGTTCTTGGTTGACTCATGCATCCATCAATCATTCAGCGCCTTCTTATGCTGACGGTTTTAACCGTCCTGTCCGGGTGTGCCTCGGTGAAAAAAATGGCCGCAGGTCGTGGCGTTCTCCGTGCCGAGGAATGGGTAAGCTACGACGGCAAAACCATGCCCTGCAAAGTTTGGCCGGTTCCTGCCGGCGTGAAGCCGCACGGTGTGGTGATCGCGGTGCATGGTCTGAGCGGTGCGAAGTCGGATTTCTGGTATCTGGGCGAACAACTGCCGCTGCGCGGTTATGCGGTCTATGCGTACGATTTGCGTGGCCAAGGGAATGATCCCGTGGTGGCTGAGCGTGGTGACATCTCGGGAGCAACGGCTTGGCAGCGTGATCTAGCGACGTTTCACGCGCTGGTGAAGCGCAGGCATCCCAAGACGCCGGTGTTTTGGTACGGGGAGAGTCTGGGCAGCCTCATCGCCCTGCACACAGCGGCGGATTTGCTCGGAAATTGGTCTGATCCCGACGGCATCATTCTGGCATCTCCTGTGGCCGGACTGCGCATGACGCTGAGCGGTTTTCAGCGTTTCCTGCTCGAAACTGCGGCCAAGCTTTCTCCACGCTCACGTTACACGCTCGGCGAACTGGCGGGGGTGGATGAATCGAAGATCAAAGTCACTTCAACTTCCACGCACGGCGGTCAGATGGCCATCACACCACATCATGTCAGCGCCTTCTCGCTGCGCCTGCTCTCAACCATCGGCAGCATGCTGGATGACAACACTGATTCTGCCCATCGCTTGAAAATGCCGGTGCTCTTCGTTGCATCTCCGAATGATGTGCTGTCTTCCGCCGATCAGATCCAGGCCCTTTTCGCTCAGATCCGCAGCCGGGACAAAAAACTGCTGTGGTACACCCGTTCCTACCATCTGCTGCTGCATGATGTGCAGCGCGAGGAAGTGGTGAAAGATGTGACGCACTGGCTGGACCGCCAAATAGAAACCCTTCGCCGCTGACTACCATGACTCTCGAACAAGCCATTCAGGATGCTTTAAGCCGCAGTGAACTGCCGCTTAAAGCGGGAGACATCGCCAAACTCGTCAAACCAGCAGTCGGGAAGTCAGCCACGCCAAAAGCAGTGGCCGCAGTGTTGGAAACGTTGTCAGCAGCAGGTGAGCTCAATCGCATTGCCGCAGGCACCCGCAGCAAACCCCAGTCGCTATTCACCCCGCATACCCCTGAATCTGCCGCTGCCGCGATCTTAAAGCATGGCGTGCATTCGGCCAAAAAAGAGCAGCAGGCCGTGAAACTGAAGGCAAAGCTGCCTGTGGGACTCCAGCCTCTCTTTGAGGCTGCTCTCAGCCAGCTCGTCGCCGCAGGTGCGGCGTATGTCCTGCCGGAGGGCAAACGGTTGGTGTATGCGCGCAAGCCGCAGCCTTCAGAACTACTTAGCGCCGTGCAGCGCCGTGCCTTGCAAAAAATCCTCCAGACCGCGAACAGCGTCCGCACTCAGCCTGCGTCATGGGATGAACTGATCGCTTGGCTGGACGCGGAGCCTCCTGCACCGCCCGTCGAATTCGTCATTGTTCCTGAAGCGGCCGAATTGCGTGCCTGGTATGATCTGGATCGCATCCGCTCCTCGACGATGATGATTCCCATTCCCCAGACTTTTGCTCGGTATCAGGCTTGGGCCACAGAACGCGGCGGTGTGGCTGATAGTCAGGTTTTCCGAATTTTGATTGAGACGCTTTACAATCATGGGCAACTCCTGTTAGAACCTTGCGAAAGGCCGCAAGACCTTCCCGAGCATGAACGTGCTCTGCTTGTTCCGATGTCTCTCGGTCCGCCCGGTTACTCTTGGTGCTGGATTTCCTGATCCAGCGCTCCTTCCTCCCGAACACTGAACAGATTCCCAAGACCATGTCTTCTTATGCTGACCTGAATCCCTTCACATCCACGAGTGTGGGTGAGAATGATCTGTGGAACGCCGCCTCGTTCGTGGACGTGCCCTACATTCACTCCGTGCCGTTTGGTTCCCTGCGTATCGTGGTGGATCAGGTGCGTGCTCAGCACCGCAGCCAGGTGCGTTTTGTGCGGGGCGCGGGTGGATCGGGCAAATCGCATCTCTTTTCGCGGCTACGGCGTGAGTGCGCGGACAGCATCTTTTATGCCTATGCGCCGAATCCGCCGCTCCAGCCCGAGGCATTGGAAAACTTCATCCTCACACGGTTCGTCGGCAGTCTGCGGCATCCATCACGCAGCAAAGAAGGCCGGGAGACACCCTACAGCCAACTGCGCCTGCTCGCGTATGCGCTTCTCAAACCGGTGGTAGAGCAGGATTTTACCTTTCCGCAACTCCACGAGGCCTGGGCGGAGATCGACCTCGAAACCCGCAAGGAGATGATCCATCAGGCGGTGCAACTGCTGGAAGCCGAACATCCGATGGTGCCGCGCAGCGTGCTGCGCTGCTTGCTCAACGTCCTGCGTGATGACAAAGAACATCTCGCTGCGCAGTGGCTTTCAGGGGCTTCCTACCTGACGGAAAACGAACTCAAGTTCCTCGGTGTCAATGAGCCACTCGCTCGCTCAGAGATGGGGGGCGTCATCCAGCTTTTTGGCAAACTGGCCGCGCAGGCGGGTTCGCCAGTCGTCTTAGTTCTCGACCAGCTCGACCTCGCGGTCACTCAGCCACAGTTGGATGAGATGCAGCGGCTGCTCTTTGCGCTGATCGATCAAAGTCAAAACTGGGTCGTGCTGATTGGCCTCGTCGTTGAACGTTTCACCGCCTGGGATGCGGCCCTCTCGCAGGCCTTGCGCGGGCGTGTCGGTGTGCCGGACTCGAATGCCCCGCTGGGATTCCGCCTGCCGGTCATCGACATGCTGCCCATCGCCAACGAGCAGAAGCGCCTCTTGCTCAATTGCCGACTCGAAATCCCTGCACTCGTCGAACTGCGCCAGAAAGACGGCATCACTTCGGCCATCCATCCGCTGCAGGTTGAGGATATGGCCCGGCTCACCGCCGGTGGCGCGATCTTCCCACGTCATCTGCTGGCTGCCGCTGCTGAGATGTATGATCTGCGCACCATACCCGCAGTGCTGCCACCTGAAGTCGTCGCGGTGGTAGCCGCGAAGACCGTGCCGCCACCGTTGCCAGCATCGCCGCCAGTAGTTGCCCCAGCAGCACCGGTCGCTGTGTCTGAAGTGGCAAAAGAGCAGCCAACAGTCGCTGTCATTCCAGTGCCCACTGGCACGCAGTCAGCACCGCCGCTGCCAGTCCCAACCGCGCTGACTGCCCCCAATTCCAAAGCAAGCTTGGCGGAGAAGGTGGATGCGCTGCTGCAGCAGGCCGTGGCTGCGGCCAAGGCCGATACCAATTCGCTCAATGCCGTTGATCTCGGCGAACGGTCGCGCGATCTCATCGAGCTGATGGTCGCACCCCCAGTCACCGTCAGTGAAGGTGACATTCGCAAAACCTACGATAACTTCGACGGTTCCGACCGCTGGTTTGAATGGGGTGGCGGCAAGGTGCGAATCGTCACCAGCAATGCCATGCGTGGCAGTCTCATCGCCGTGCTGGAGCGCATCAAGGAAGCCCCTGGCGATACGCTGCTGCTGCGCAATGACATCGCTCCGGTCTCCGGCCAGCTCACGATGGAACTCCTCAACAGCTTCAAATCGAAAAACACCTTCCATCACATCCCGGCTTCTGAAGCTGCCATTCTTGCAGCAGTCGGCAGCATGCTCGCCGCTCAGCGCGAAGGTTCCTACGATCATCTCGTCAGCGAGCCGCCAGCGACGAAGGACAACGTGCTCGCCGCTTTGCGGGCGCACCCGCTTTTGCGTGGTCTCAGGCTGTGGGAAATGATCCAAAAGGTGCATGCGCCGAAGCAGGCTTCGCCCGCGCATCCGCAGTCTTCCGTGCTCTCGTCGATCATCCGGCCGCCGACGGCGTCCGTGGCCAAACCGCCGTTAGCCCCCGGTGTTCTGCCGCCAGTGGTACCGGGCGTGAATCCACCTCCTTTGCCCGTGGCGCCGCCGCCAGATCTGCCTAGTGCCAAGTCCCCGCCGCCGCCCCCTTTTCCGGGCACGACCAAACCTCTCGCCAAACCACCTTCAGCACCGGTTTCAAAGCCCCTCGCGAAACCGCCTGCACCACCCATGATGAAGCCGCCCACAGGTGTAGCACGTCCGCCCATGGCCAAGCTGCCGCCGCCTTCGCAAGGCACCGCCGCCTAGAAGATTCAAAAGCTTTGCGGCTACAAAGCCCTGCTGCGCGACGTTTATCGCGCAGCATGAAAGCACTCGTCTCTCTCCTCCTCTGCACCTTCGCGTTACAAGTTCTCGCGGCAGAGGCAAAGCGCCCCAACATCCTCTTCATCTACGCCGATGACCAGTCCACCAAAACCGTGGGCTGTTACCCCGGCTCCTGGCCCTGGGTGAAGACCCCGAACATTGATGCACTGGCAAAAAATGGCGTGCGCTTTCATGCCGCCTATCTCGGTTCCTGGTGCATGCCCTCGCGTGCCACCATGCTGACCGGGCGTTTTCCACACGGCATCGAGTCCATGTCCATGGAAGGCAAATACCCCGGCAGCACCTACGATCCGAAGCAGTGCCCCTTCATCCCCGCAGAAATGCGCAAACAGGGCTATCACACCGCGCAGATTGGCAAGTGGCACACCGGCACAGACACCGGCTGGGGCCGCGATTGGGATCATCAAATCGTCTGGAACCGCCCGCTGCATCCCGAAAACGCCGGCGCTTACTACGAAACGCAGATCATGAGCGTCGATGGCAAGGAGCAGTCCATCGAAGGCTATCCCGCCGACAACTACACCCAGTGGTCGCTCGATTACATTCGTGGCAAAAACCGCGATGCCGCAAAGCCCTGGTACCTCTGGGTCTGCTACGGCAGCGTTCACGGTCCCTCCACCCCGGCCAAACGCCACAAAGGCAGCTACAAGGATGCCGCCGTGCCGGTGCCCGCAGACATCTTCCCACCTCGCGAAGGCAAACCCGATTACCTCAATAAAAAGCAGGCATGGACGAAAGGCCCCGACGGCCATCCCATGGCTGGAAAGGGCGGCGAAGCCTTTGGCGAGAGCAAAAAAGGCAAGCGCTTCGACGACTGGGTGCGTCAGGTCAATGAATGCGTGCCCGCCATCGACGAAGGCGTCGGCCAGCTCATCGCCGCGCTCAAGGAATCCGGCCAGTACGACAACACCCTCATCATCTACACCGCTGATCAGGGCTTCTCCATGGGCGAGCACGGCTTCCGCACCAAGCTGGCGCCGTATGACGCGAACTACCGCTCGCCCCTCATCATCAGCATGCCGTCACGCTTCCCCACCGGCAAAGTGTGCAACGCATCGGTAAACGCCCCCGATCTCGCCGCCACCTTTCTCTCCATCAGCGGCGTGAAAGTGCCGTGGCAGACGCATGGCCGCGATCTCATGCCCCTGCTTGAAAAGCCCGGCACCGCATGGCCGCACGCCTGCTTCTACGAGCACATGGGCAACGAGTATGGCGCGAAAGTCAGCCACACCATCCTCACCGGCGCGGAGCAGAAGAATGATCAGGGCGTGCCCTTGTACAGCGCCGTCGTTCAGGATCAGTTCAAGCTCATCCACTACCTCGACGGCAAGTCCGGCGAAGAACTCTACGATCTGAAAAATGACCCCGAAGAATTGAAGAACCTCATCGGCGAAGCCTCCCACGCAGATCGCATCACCCAGCTTCGCACAGCCATGAAAGCCGAACTCAAACGCACCGAGGCAGGCTTCACCGACTTCGTGAAATAAAGCGTTGTCCCAATCCGGAACGTAGGATGGGTGTGGCGACAGCCCGCCCGTCTCTCAGCGCATGGCACGTGCCATTCACACCGCAGTCCACACCGCATGTATTGTAGTACCTGCTTCAGCAGGTTCCGGGACCCAGCGCAGCCTTGTGCGGCTCAACGGCAAACCCACCCGCAGCCCTTATAGGAGGAAGCCGAGAGTGATCTTTGCCTTCATGCGTGAATGCTACTTCGCAGGTGGCGCTGCCAGCTTGCACGACTGCCACGCCAGAAAGCGCCACTGCCCGCTCTCCAGACGCCACACCGCCAGAAAAGCCAGCGTAGGTTCGATGGTGCCTGTTGGAGTGCCGATCTTCAGCTTCGCGCTACCAGTCATCAGCGCGATGCCCGGTGCCGGAAAAGTGAAGTTGCGCTCCACATAGTCGATCGCCTGATACTTCGTCGTGCCTTTAATGAGCACATCAATGAACGAACTCTTGGTGTCCACCACACCAGTGGAGTGGCAATAGCGGAGCTCGTCCGAGAAAATCGCGCTCAGCTTATCACGGTCCGGCGATTTCATCGCAGCGACGCGCGCATCATCCGCCGCCTGCACAGCGGCAAGTTGTGCTTCTTCCGCAAATGAGACGAGGCTGACGAGGCAGATCAGGGTGGTGAGCAGTGTTTTCATGGCGCAGGTGTTTTGGCGGTCAGTTGTTGGATGATGAAATTCCAGATGTCGGCATAGCCCTCGGTCGGATGATCAGGATACTTCACATGGCAGGTGGCCCCAGCCGCCAGCGCGAGCTTTTGAAAGCCGACCGCCCACGCAGGGGAATGCACGTCGTAGTTGTTTTGGGTGATGTCATCCGGCTTCGTCATCCCCCACTCGTTTTCAAAATACATCGGCGTCGCATTCTTGTGCAGCAGCCAGTCAGGCGACCACTTCTTGATCACCGGCAGCAGTTCATCACGCCGCTTCAATGATTCCTCAAAGGAACAGCCCAGCGCAGGCGAGCCCCACTTCACACCCGGCACCCACTCCTGCATCCGCTCTGGATCAATCGACGGCTGGCAGCGGTACGCTGCAATGCAGGTCACCAGTTCGGGAGCCACGCAACCGACGTAAAGCGCAGGCAGCGCCCCCTGCGAGCCCCCTCCCAGCGCAATGTGCTTGGGATCGAGATTCAACTTCGCCGCATTCTCGCACACAAACTTCACCGCGCTCATCGCATCCTCCAGCACATAGGAAATCGGCTCTTTCACCTTGTCCGCCGTCGCATCTTCCATCGTCCGCACCTCCACCGCAATCACCGCGATCCCGTGCGGAAAAAAACGGTTCACATCCACCGCATGCTTTGAAGCTTTCCAAATACCGCCATACCACATCAGCACCGGAAATGGCCCAGCTCCCTTCGGCGGCAGGTGAATGTCGATCAATTGATGCGGATGTACACCATACGGCACGTCGCCATGCGTCGGCTTCGGCGGTTCAGCCGCATGAACAGAGGTCAACGCAAGCGCGGCAATCAGGGAAAGGTATCTCATGGCTGTTTGGGCTGGGTCTTTTTCAAATACTCCGAGGGCGTCATGAACTCAACGTTCTTCGATTTGAGAAACTCGATGATTCCGGTAAAACCCTCCCAGCGCTTGTCGTCCCATTGATCCGGGTGACCTTGAAGCACCAGCACCTCACGCTTGGCGGCCTTCGCTTCGTAGAAGGCTTTGAACTTTTCCAAGTCGGGCACAAACGTCGGATTCTCCAGCGCCATCACGCGCGGGATGCTCAGTCGCGTGAAATACTTCGGCTTCTCCGGCCCATACAGCCAGATGGTCACTTCCGGCACCTTCTCCATCGCTTCATCCGTGGCTTCAGTGGTCCCGCTCCAGTGCGGACCAAACGCTGGCAGCGTGAAGCCCAGCTTCTCCTTCGCCAGCTTCTCCCCCTTCGCCAAAATCACTCGCTGCTCTTCCGCCGTCCCGTGTTCAAACTCACCCGGTTCGCTGGCATTCTTCATGTGATAGCCATGCATCCAGAACTCGATCAAACCTGCCGCCTGCACCTCTTTAAGCCATTGAAAATACATCGCGTTATCCTTCTCCAATGACTCCGTGATGATACCAAAGGAACCTTTGATCTGGTTGGTCTTCAGATAGTCGTGTACCTTCAGCCACCGATCCGATACCGGCTTCGCCCCCACCCGCCGCGCGATGACATCATCAAGTTTCAGTAGAATGATTTGCTGCGCCTGAACCTTGGGGACAAAGAACGCAAGAAAAACGGCGGCGGTGAAAAGTAGGACTCGGTGCATGGCGGAGAATAGTAATGAGATAAAACGGGTTGTCATTGAGCGGCGTTCTTCAAAACAAAATCCACCAGTTCCTGACACTCAAAGAAAGACGGCCCCACCTTGTGCCCTTCACCAGGAACGACCTTCACACTGATCTGGCCGCCTCCTGCCGTGTAACGATCTTTAAGCAGACCCGTGTTCACCTCATAAGGGACCACGACATCAGAGTCACCATGCACCACAAACATCGGCACTTTGTTCTCGATAAGCCCCTTCAAGTTGTCCACAGGATTGAACTCTCTCAGCTTCGCCACAAGCTCCTCCTCCGTCATGGCAAAGTCCGCGAGCGTCTGCGCCTTGGAATTCTTCAGCGGCCAGCTCGCAAGATTGCACACCGGATAGATCCCCACCCACGCCCGCACTTTGTCAGGATTCCGAAACGCCCACGCCAGCGTCATCATGCCGCCACGGCTCTGCCCGAGCAGGATCGGCTTGGGCGAATAGCCCCGCTTCACCATCGCCTCATAAAAAAGCGCAAACTTCGCCGTGCTCGCTGGCGAGCCGCGCACCTCGCCCAAATCGTAACCCGCTATGCTGATGCCCGCCTTCATGAAAGCCTCGAAGTACATCTTCCGGCCAAACAGCGAGACGCCGCCCAAAGTTGGCGCATACCACAGCCATGGCTTGCCCACCGCAGGCTGGGGCGCGGCATAGAGAAAGGCTTTGTGTCCATCGATCTCAAAACCCTCCGCCACTTTCGGCAGCACTTCCTGGGCGATGGCGGAGCATGCCAGACCAGCGGTGAGAATGAGGAAACAGCAGGTGTTCATAAGATATATGAGATTCTAGGTTCTCTTCGGCAATTCTTCAGCATCGTGGGTTTACGAGTACTCCATGTTACTTCCGTGTTTCAAACGCGCGGAAGTAATGCAGCACCGGATAGTCGTAGCGGTTTCCAAGCGCCTCCTTGAGCTTGCCAAGACTTTCCAGGCCATGCTCAGCGGCTGCCGCGCGGAGTTCGTCCTCCTCTTCGGCAGTGAAGTAGTCGCGCGCGTTGGCCTTCAGCTCGTTCTGCTGAATGGCCTGTGCAAGGTGATTGTGGATGGTGCTGCTGGCGAGGCTGCGCAGTGAGGCGATCTTTTCCGCGCTGTGCCCTTGCCGGTGTAGGCGCAGCGTTTCCAGCATCGTGCCAGTGAGCCCGCCCTCGCTCTTCATCTTGGGCGGCGGTGGCGGTGGCGGCGGGGCCTCTTCGGCAAACGTCTGCGCCTCATGCGTTTCAAGCCACTGCGTGATCGCGCCCATGAAAGCCACGCCGTAGTCAGCAAGCTTCTGGCTACCGACACCGGGTATAGCTAGGAAATGGCGCTCTGTGCGCGGGTATTGACGGCACATGTGGCGCAGACTGGTATCTCCAAACACGACGTACGGCGGCACCTCGCGCTCATCAGCCAGCTTTTTGCGCAGCGCGCGCAGTTCCTCGAACAGCGCCTCATCACAGGCAATGCTGCCCACCTTGGCCACCTTCGCCGTACTCGTTCCTGCCTTCACCGCCACAGGCACACGTGTGAGCATGACCTGCGTGCGATTCATCAGCGTGGCCAGCCCCTTCTTGGACAGGCTGAGCGTCTGAAATGAATCAGCCGTGGCTTCAATGTGCCCAAGGCGAATGAGCTGCCGCCCCAGCGCAGCCCATTCCTCACGCGGCGTGTCTTTGCCGATGCCGTAGGTGCTGAGCTGATCATGATACCATTTGCGGATCTTCTCCGTGTTCGCGCCGGCGAGTACTTCCACGACATGGTTCAGTCCGGTGCTGAAGCCGCTCTTCTGCCGGATGCGGAAGATGCAGCTCAGTAGCTTTTGGGTCTGCGTGGTGGCATCCCAAATCTCACGCGGTTGCAAGCAGATGTCGCAACCGCCGCAGTTGTCACCCGGCCACTGCTCTCCGAAATAGTCCAGCAGCGCCACTCGGCGGCACTCAGTGCCTTCGGCAAAATCCGCCATCAGGCGCATCTGCTGCGCGGCTACTTCCGCAGCCTGTGCATCAGTCATTTCATCGAGGAACTTCAGGTTCCGCACCAGATCGCCACGCGAGTAAAGCAGCACGCACTCGCTCGGCAGGCTGTCGCGGCCCGCACGGCCTGTCTCTTGGTAGTAGCCCTCAATGTTCTTCGGCAGATCGCCATGGATGACATAGCGCACGTCTGGCTTGTTGATGCCCATGCCAAAGGCGATCGTGGCACACACCACATGCGCCTCATCACGAATAAAGGCCTCTTGATTCGCCGCCCTCTCCTCCGGCTGGAGTCCGGCATGGTAAGCCACCGCCTTCACTCCCTCCGCAGCCAGCGCTGCGGCCAGGCTCTCCGCACTTCTGCGCGACTGCACATAGACGATGCCCGCCTCATTCGGCCGCTGCCGCACGAAATCATAGACCTGGCTCGTCGCCTTGGCCTTCGGCAGCACCGTATAGCTCAGATTCGGCCGGTTGAAGCTCGCCAGGAAAACTACCGGCTCATGCAGATGCAACTGGCAGATGATGTCGCCCCGCACCTGCTCAGTCGCGGTCGCGGTCAGCGCTAAAAACGGCACGCCAGGCAGCGCGTCGCGCAGTTGCCCCAGCGCACGATACTCCGGTCTGAAATCATGCCCCCACTGACTGATGCAGTGCGCTTCATCCACCGCGACGGCGCTGACGTTCCACCGCCGCAGATCGCTGATAAAGTCCGGCAGCATCACCCGCTCCGGTGCCACATACAGCAGTTTGTAATACCCATCGTCGAGCCCCGAGCGCCGCCTCTGGGCCTCACTCCCTTGGATGGAGGAATTGATAAACGTCGCCGCCACGCCGCTCGCCACCAGCGCATCCACCTGGTCTTTCATCAGCGCGATCAGCGGTGAAATCACCAGCGTCAGTCCCTCACGCGCCAGCGCTGGAAGCTGAAAACACAGCGATTTCCCCGCGCCCGTGGGCAGGATCGCCACCACATCCCGCCCCGCCAGTGTGGCGTCCATGATCTCCCGCTGCAGTGGGCGGAAGGTGTCGTAGCCAAAGGTTTGCTTCAGCAGTGGGGCGAGGTCTATAGGGCTCATGGTAGATGCGCCACCAGTTTGAAGTGCCCGGCTTTGATTGCCAGTCGAAGCTACAGCTTCGACCCCGTCATCTTCGTCCACGGGCTCCACGCCCCCATCGCGTGCTGCAAAATCTTGCGCTTCCAGATCTTGTTCCCGCAAAACGCATACAAGGTGTCCTTGTCCTTTCCGCCGATCGCCACCGCCGTCACACGGCTGCGGTCAGGCACCGGCAAAATGATCTGCGTCGGCCCGTCGTCAGCGCTGATCTGCACCCCGCTCTTGGTCGCAATGAACTGCCGACCTTCCAGCGAGTAGCACAGGCTCTCAGGCCCCGCATCATCTTCCCAATCCGCCACATACAGGTGGAAAAAGCGCTCCTTATTTTTGAGCGTTCCATCTTCGTCAATCTGATAGCTGTAAGCCCACTTCGAGTGCCCTTCCGCCACAGACAGCAGCCATTGATCTGGTCGATACGCCATGCCCGTGGCAAATTTGATGCCCTTGTCCATCAGCGTCTTCTTGCCGTCCTTGATCAGCCACACCGTGCCCTCTTCTTTCGGCTTCTCGCCATTGGTGGTCACATACAGCGCTCCCGTTGGCATGGCCAGAATCGAGTGCCCGAGGATGTCCTCCATCACCACGCTGCCCGCACCACTGGCATCAAAGCTCATCAGCTTCCCCGACTTCTCCGAGATCGTGTACAGCTTGCCATCCGCACCCATCGAGACGCAGTGCGCATTCGTATCACCCACAAACTCGCTCACCTTTTCATCCAGCCCGATCCGATGGATCTTGTTGTTCGACGTGTCCGCAAAGAACACCTCCCCATTCGCACTGCACGTCGGCCCGCGCGTGCTCTTGAAGCCCTCCGCCAGCAGTTCCCACCCTTCGCCAGGTACAATGACTTCCTGCGCACGCGGCGCGCTCGTCCCCGCCTTCACGCGCTCAGGCCAGCCCTTCCACAGAAAGGCCATCGCCTCCAAAAAGTTCTCGCCATAGCCAGCTACGTGGCGGCCCTCGATGCTGCGGAACTGGAAGTCGTAGCCGGAAAATTTCAGCGCCTTGTCCATCTCCAGATCCAGCAGATACCAGTCACCCGCGCAGTTTTCCATGTCATGCGTGGCCGTGGTCAGGTAGGCGCGGATCGGCTTCGCTTCAAACTTGCGCACCATCGTGGGAAACTCATGTCCTCCACGAAACGCCACCCAGCTTCCACTCGCCGCATACACCCGGCTGAAAGCCTCAGGCCGGTGCCACGCCGCTGTGAATGCCGCAATGCCGCCGCTGCTGCCGCCGGAGATGCAGCGGTCGTTGCCATCCGTGGACAGCTTCAAACCAAACTCCTTCGCCACAAACGGCAGCAGCTCATCATGGAGGAAGCGCACATTCTCATCGCCCACGCCATCATACTCCAGATCGCGGTTTCTCCGGTCCATCGTCCCTTTCATCGGCGCAGGCAGCGTGCCCGGCTTCACAAACACACCAATCGTCACCGGCATTTCCTTAGTGGCGATCAGCGTCTCCATGAAAGTCTTCTCCCGCGCATTGTAGCCATCCGTCTTCACATACACACACGCAGGCTTGCTGCCATCATACTGCGCCGGAATAAAAACAGTCACATCGCGCACCGTACCCGGAAACACCTTGCTCTGGTTAAACTGCACCTGCTTGATCGTCCCCGGCAGAATGTCCTCCGGCTTGATCACCGGCGCCACATAGCTGGGCGCAGCAGCAGCGGCCTCCGCACCCGCGATGGCGCTGCCAGCCAGCGGTTTGATCTGCCATTGCAGGTGCTGGTCATTCGGGTTCAGCTTCCACAGATCAATCTTGGACCCCGGCTCCTTTTTGCCCCCCTGATCGTCAATACCCTGAGTCTGAGCATGCCGCGGAATGATCGAGTACGAACCCGCATCGTTCTTCTGAATCTGCCATTGCTGCCACGGTTTGCCGCTGTCCGTCTCCAGCACGATGTTCGTGCCATTCTTCTCTCCACCTTCAGCCGCAGCCAGCGTTAAGGTCGTGCTGTAAGACGGCTTGATCGCATAAAACCCATCACCCTTCGGAACGATGAACCATTTCTGATTCGGCGCACCCGCCGGATTGCCAATCGACACCAGCGTCCCCTCCGTAGTTCCCGCACCCACAGCCTCCAGCACCATCGCCGGAGCGCTCACTGGCGTGATGATATAGGCTCCCCAGTCTTCGGCAGAAAGCTGCGTGGTAAAACCAAGGGCTGCTGCCAGGAAAGAGCAGCGGAGTGTTGTGAGGGGCGTCATGGGGAGGAGGTGGGCGAAAAAGAGGGAATGAAACGCGGGGCCTGCCGCATTCATTCCCTCCAAAAGCATCAAATTGCCGTTCGATCAGTCTTTTTTCTTGTACTGCGCCAGGCCCGTCGCCACGCCCTGCGGATCTTTGATGATCGCAATGCGCCCACCATCATTCGGAATCGCCATCGGCGGCATGATGACCGCTCCTCCCAGGCTTTCCACCTTGGCCAGCGTGGCATCCAGATCATCCACCGTGATGTAGGGCATCCACTGCGGCGCTTTCTTTTCGCCTTCACCACAATGTGCATCCGAGATGCCACCGAGCATTTCAGTGCTGTTCCCAAAAACGTGATAGCCCGGCATCGGCTCGCCTTTGCTCTCCCAGCCGACGAGGGCCGAGTAAAATTTCAACGCACCTGCGGCGTCTGTGGTGTTGAGTTCCGACCATCCGAGGTCGCCTTGTGTATAGCCTTGTTGTCCCATGATGTGAATGAAGTGAGGGTTGATTGGTGCCCGGCAGGATTGCGGCCATCACCGGAGCCGGCGCGGTGGGGCTGAGGCAGGCAATGGGGCCGCGCCGGGGCGGATATGCAACCCTGCTCCTGTGTCAGGATTCTCACACCCAGCTACTTCCCCGCAGGCTTCGGCACCTCCACCGCCACTTCCGCCTCCGGCACCAGCGTGATCTGCACGTCCGCACCTTTGAGATACTTGTCGAAGAAGTTCATCTTGAGCTCTGTCACGGCAGGTTTTTGAAACGCAGGCCCCCCATGGCCTGAGCCCGGTAGCTTTTGCAGCCACACGGCCACTCCCTTCTCCTTCAGCACGGCGGCAAACTCTTCGCTCTGCGCATAAGGCACCAGCGTGTCGTGCGTTCCGTGCAGGATGACAAACGGCGGATTGTCCCTGCTGACATAATGCACCGGACTCACAGCGTCTGCCTTCGTCTTGTCATCCAGCTTCGTGCCGATCAGCGACGAATACGGATCCCTGGGCGTGTTGAACTGGAAGATGTTTTTCACGTTCTTATCGTCGGCGGCTTGCTGCACCACGGTGCTGAAGTCGGCCGGTCCATAGATGTCGCACACCGCCTGCACCCGATCAGACTGCTCCTCATTGCCGCCAATTTTGGGAAACGAATTTTTTCCGCCAGACGTGCCGACGAGAGCTGACAAATGCCCGCCCGCCGACCCACCCACGACCCCGACATGTTCCGTGTCGAAGTTGTACTGCTGGCTGTGCGCGCGCAGCCAGCGGATCGCCGCCTGACAGTCCTGAATCTGTGCCGGGAAGATCGCCTTCTGGCTGAAGCGATACTCGACGCTCGCCACCGCATAGCCCCTCAGCACCATCAGAGCCGCCGGACACGGAAACTTGCTGCCACCGACCCACCCGCCGCCGTGAATATGCACGATGAGTGGCAGCGGCTTCTCCGCCGCCGTCTCAGGAAGATAAAGATCCAGCTTCTGCGCCGCGTCACCTTCGGGGACATAGGCGATGTCCTTCTCCATCTTGATGCCCGGCGGTAGCTGCTGGGCAAACGCAGGGTCACAGCCGCACAAGACCACGCATGCTGCAAAGACAATCCGAAACGAAAGCTGGGAAAGGAGACAAGATTTCATGTGCTAGCTCAAACGCTCCACACCGCCCTTCCTAGCGGAAAACCAGCCATACGTCCAAAACCTGTCGCACTGCCCGGCGCGAAGTGGTCCGCACTCTCAGAGTGTGGTTTCCATCCGGCCATGACCAACAACCGCAAACCTCCCTCACTTCCCCGTCGGCGCTGTCCAAAACGTCCCCTCAATCGCACGGTCATCCTCCTTCGGACCATTGAAATAATACACCGTGAACACCTTGCCATCAGGCCGCACCAGACTGCGCGGATACCCCAGATCCCCATCGTTCCCATCCTCGCGAATCACAATCTCCGGCCCCCACGTCACCCCACCATCCGCACTGAGGCTCGCCCGCATCCCCGACGGCTTGTGCCGAAACCCATACGTCACCGCCACGCGCCCATCCTGCAACTGCACCAGCGCCGGCGGATTTCCGCCGATACCAGTCACCGCTTTGCCCGTTAAAGTCCACGTCTTGCCGAGATCCCCACTGCGCCACGCTTCAATAAAACCCGACACCTTCGGATCAGACCGCCGGATCGTCGTCAAAAGCGTCCCATCCTTCAGCTTCAACGACGAAGGCATGATCGCATACCCGCCTTCCATCGGCTCCGGCCCGATGAGCGAAACCAGCTTCCAGTTCATCCCACCATCCGTGGTGCGCGCACAAAAAACGCGCCCCTCCTTGCCATCATTCTGCTTCGCGCAACTCCCAAACATCAGGCAGTCCTGCTTGCCCAGCACAATCAAATCCGTCCGCGTGCAGATGCGTTCCACGCCCTCCACCACAAACGAGTACGGCCCCTGCCACGTCTTGCAGCGGTCCAGGCTCGTGTAAAACCACGAAGGTCCCGCATGCAGTCCGCCAAAGCGAAACATCAGCGCAAAATCCGGTGCCATGAAATCAATCGGCACCGTCAGCGGCGCAGGCTTCGCTTCCTTCGTCGGATCAGCAAAAGGCAGATACTCCTCCGCCTTCCACGTCTTGCCGCCATCCACACTGCGCGCCTGGATTTCATAGCTCGGCTTCGTCCGGTCAATCCGGTGATCCGTCGTCGTCTGCTTGTACCACGTCGAAGTAAAACCCGCCACCAGCTCATCTCCCCACTGCCACAGCCCATGATTCGCCGGCCAGCCGCCGTAACGTCCGGCCTCCTTGTAAACGATCACGTTCTCTTGCGTCGCAGGCCTCAGCTTCGGCGCAGCGGCTTTACCTGCCTTATCGGTCGCGATTTCGAGTTTCGCATCCGCAGCAAATGTGGATGTGGCGGTTAGAACCGCAAAGAGCAGGGAGATGCGCAGCATGTTAGAGCATATTAAAATATTATATAGACCTTAAGATCATTACATCACGAGGCCGCAAAGCGAATCCCCTCTCCCCATCCATGACAGGGCAATTTCCAGCTTGTCCTTTGGGGGGAGGCAAGGGTGCACTGCCATTTAGTTAAGATTTCTGAAATAATCTTCACTGTGGGTTGTAGAGCAGATGCATGAACATAAACAAGGCTCGCATCACAGTCTGCTCATTGATTTGG
>CAINGK010000127.1 GCA_903848465.1 uncultured Verrucomicrobiota bacterium | reverse complement strand
CTTTTACAGAACAGACTTTACACCCCCGTTTTGAAAATCATGCGCGGGTAGCGAGCGAGGGTGCCAGCACGGCTTTGACCCACTGGCTGGCACAGTCTCCCACGACGGCGGAGTGCGAGATCACGATCGCGCTGGGCACGCCGCTGCATGAGATCCTGGAGCATGCGCGCACGCTGAAGGCGGACTTGCTGGTGGCGGGGATCGCGGGGGCGGGGCAGATGCCTGCCGGGGCGGGGTCCATCTCCAGCAAGCTGGCGCGCAAGGTGCAGACGCCGGTGCTGCTGGTGCGGACGAGCCACCCGCAGCCGTTTCGCAAGGTGGTGGCCTGCATTGATTTTTCGGCCACATCGCGCTCGGTGGTGGAGCAGGCAAAGAGCGTGGCGCTCATGGATGGTGCCGCAGTGGACTTTCTGCATGTGTGGCAGGAGCCGTGGGTGGCGATGGCCTACCCCACGCCGTTTGCCGATCCGGGCGGGCCAGCGATGATCTACACGCCGGAGGAGCGGGAGGGCTGCATCCAGGGTCTGCGCAAAGAGTTGCACGAATTTGTCGGAACCGCCGCGCCGGGCGTGGCCACCGCTGAGGTGCTGTATGAATCTTCCAGCCATGGCAACGGCATCGCCGAGCATGCCAAGGAGGACGGTGCAGACCTGATCGTCATGGGTGGCAAGGGGCGCACGAATCTGCGCTACGTGCTGCTGGGCTCCACAGCGGAGCGGCTGCTGACGCGGCTGCCGTGCTCGCTGCTCATCGTGAAACTTCCCGTCGAAAACATCTGATTATGAAAACCATTGTAGCCTTGGTCGATTTGTCCGACCTCTCATTCAAAGTTCTCAAGCAGGCGCACACGCTTGCCACCGCCTTTCACAGCGAGGTGATCATCCTGCATGTGCTGGGCAAAGTGCCCGTGGTGGTGGATGTGGGGCTGATCTCGCCAGTGGTGATGGAGGAGCCGACTGCCACGGTGGCGCAGGAGCAGTCCGAGCAGTTGCTGGAAATGCGCGACTCGCTGATCAAATTCGGCGTGAAAGCCCGCGTGGAGCAACTGGCGGATGCCCGCGTGCAGGAAGTGCTGGCGGAAACGAAGCGGCTGAATGCGGACCTGATCATCCTGGGTTCCCACCACCACAGCACGATCTACCACATGCTGGTGGGCAGCGTGGCCAGTGACGTGCTGAAGCACGCGCACTGCCCGGTGCTGGTGGTGCCAAGCGATGAGGTAACGGCGGCGAAGTGAGTGCGAGAGGCGGGTGGGTGAGGACAGCTTGACGCTGTGCTTTGGCCCTCTCTTCAGCCACTCCTCCGCGCGGGCGCGCTGCCACTTTGGCGGCACCGACCTGCACTGGGACGCAGATTTTCGTGCGTTGACACTGCCATGCCGTGATGTCTTGGTGAGAATTCAGCAGCCGCTGACTCCGCACCATGCCCCATTCCATGCCATCCGCCGAGACTTCGAGATCCAGCTCGGCGCATGCGCCCAAAGGGTGGGAGCCGCCGACACCGGAGGAACTGCAGGTGCTGCTGCCGCAGTATGAGATCACGGCGCTGATCGGTCGTGGCGGCATGGGCGCGGTGTATCGCGGACAGCAGGTGCATCTGGACCGGCCCGTGGCCATCAAGATCCTGCCGCCGGGCCTGGACGAGGAGGATGCCACCTACAGCGAGCGCTTTCGCAATGAGGCGCTGGCCATGGCCAAACTGAACCACCCCGGCCTAGTGGCGGTGTATGACTTTGGCAGCACGAGCAACGGCATGCTCTACATCGTCATGGAGTTTGTGGATGGCACGGATGTGGCGCAGATGATGGCCGCGCAGGGTCGGCTGCCCGCAGACCATGCGATGTCCATCACCGCGCATGTGTGCGATGCGCTGAAGTACGCGCATGAGCGCGGCATCATCCACCGAGACATCAAGCCAGCGAACATCATGGTGGGCTATGACGGCGTGGTGAAGGTGGCGGACTTTGGCCTGGCGAAGATGAGTCAGGGCGGGCAGAGCACGGGCATGACGCAGAGCGGCATGACGATGGGAACGCTGCACTACATCGCGCCAGAAGCGCTGACTCTGGGGGTTTCGGTGGATCAGCGTGCAGACATCTATGCCATCGGGGTGATGCTCTACCACATGCTCACGGGCGGCCTGCCGCAGGGCATGTTTGAGCTGCCGTCCCTCCAGGTGCCGGGGCTGGACCCGCGCTATGATGCGATCATCAGCCGTGCGCTGCGCAATGACCGTGAGCTGCGCTACCAGAGTGTGGTGGAACTGCGGCACGCGCTGGACGCCATCATTTCCCAACCGGTGGTGAAGGTGGAGGCGAATGCGAAGCAAGTGCCTGCTGCGCTCAACACCATGGCGCGGCCCCAGCGCCCCGCAGGCCCGCCGCCCGTGCGCAAGACAAGCAATCTGGGCTTCTGGGTGCCGATGGCGTGTGTGGCGGCAGCGTGCGCGGGCTTGGTCCTGTGGTCGGAGCAGGGCAAACCCAAGGCCAGCCCACCGGTGGAGGCGGCGGCAGATTCCATTCAAACATCTGCCAATGACGGGCCACCCCCGCAGCCTACTTTTACCAATAGCCTCGGCATGCAGTTCATTCCCTTGTCTGGTACGAAGGTGCTGATGTGCATCCACGAGACGCGCAATCAGGACTACCGGGCCTATGCAGCAGCGGTGAAGGGCGTGAACGCCAACCCGGCCTACTCGGAAAAATCTCCGGTGGACCAGGCCGGTGACCACCCGCTGAGAAATGTGAGATACAATGACGCCGTCGGTTTTTGCGAGTGGCTGAGCCAGAAGGAAGGGCGGACTTATCGCCTGCCCACGGATGAGGAGTGGAGCGTGGCCATCGGCAGCGCCGCAGATGAGAAGCGCGAGGCTGGCGCGACGCCGGAAAAGCTCAGCGCCCAACGCACGGGCATTTTTCCCTGGGGCAGCAAGCAGTGGCCGCCGCCGCAAGGTTACGGCAACTACGCCGACACCGCCTGGAAGGAGGCTTTCCCCAATCAACCCAACTTCATCGCTGGTTACACCGATGGCTTTCCCACCACCGCTCCGGTGATGAGCTTTCTACCCAATCGACTGGGTCTCTATGACATGAGCGGAAACGTGAGCGAGTGGGTGCAGGACTGGTGGAATGCGGAACAGAAGGATCGCACCTTCCGCGGCGCTGGCTACGGCAGCCGGGAGCGCAATGACCTGCAACCCTCCGCCCGCGGACACCTCCCGCCCGGAAGCAATTTCGGCAATGCGAACCATGGCTTTCGCTGTGTGGTGGAGGGGAGCTAAGACTCATGAGTACTTTCAAGCCGATCTGTAACCTGCGCTAAACGGGTGCGTATAGGAAAGGAGACAAGCGGCGTTTGTTCTGCATTGTCCGTGTTTCTCCACCATGAAAAAAGACCCCACGATATTTGGCGTGCTCATCGGACTGGTCGTCCTCTCGCTTGTGTTTTTCCTGATCGAGCGGGTGTTTGGCAGAGGGCGCAAGCAGCCGATCATCCGCAAGGGCTGGTGGACGGATGTGGTGTACTGGGTGCTGACGCCGCTGGTGACGAAGCAGGTGACGAAGCTCGTCTTCATCGTGCCGGTAGTGGTGCTCATCCTCGCAAAGGTGACGACGCCGGAGGCGATCAAGGCGGGGACTTACCATGGCTTTGGGCCGCTGAGCCGGTTGCCGCTGTGGCTGCAGGTGGCGATGATTTACGTGCAGGGAGATTTCATCGGCTACTGGTCGCACCGGTTTTTTCACACGCGGCGCTGGTGGCCCTTTCACGCGGTGCATCACAGCTCCGAGGAGCTGGACTGGCTGGGCAGTGTGCGGGTGCATCCGGTGAATGATCTGCTGAACAATTTGGCGCAGGTGACGCCGCTGCTGCTGCTGGGCTACAACGTCTTTGCCACGCTGAGCGCACCGGTGTTTTTCACCTTTTACGCCATCTTCATTCACGCGAATGTGAACTGGGACTACGGCCCGCTGCGGAGTGTGGTGGCCTCGCCGGTGTTTCACCGCTGGCACCACTCGAAGGACGAGGAGGCGTGGGACAAAAACTTCGCCGGGCTGCTGCCGGTGTGGGACATCATCTTCGGCACTTACTACATGCCCAAGGGCCGCTGGCCGGAGAACTTCGGCATCCACGACCCCATGCCCCAGGGCTATCTGGGCCAACTGTGGGCACCGTTTGCCTGGCTACGGCGGCTGAAGAAACCACCGGGTTCGGCGTAGTGCGCGGGGCGTGCTCCATGCACGGCTAGGGCACGATCATTTTTGAATGGGGCGGAGATAGTCGGCGATGAGGCCATCGAGCTCGCGGATGCCGAAGGGCTTGGTGAGGTAGGCGGTGGCTCCTGCGGCCAGGCACTTTTCTTTGTCTGCGCCCCCCGCATGACCCGAGAGGCTGACGATGGCGATGGCTCGCATTTTGGGATCTGCGGCGGCACGAATCTGCCGGATGGCCGTCAAGCCGTCCACGACGGGCATGCGCACATCCATGAGGATGAGATCAGGCTGTAAGGTGCAGGCCTGATGGACCGCTTCACTGCCATCCCGCGCGGTGATGACCTGGAAGCCGAGGCTTTCAAAATAGTTGCGGGTGACGGTGAGGAGCGCGGGCTGGTCATCGGCGATGAGAATGGTGGGCTGGTAGGAAGCCGCATGCGGTGGAGCTGCCACGCTGGTCGGGGACTCCGGCGCGCAGGCTTCCTGCGCTGGCACTGGCACCGAAGAACGGCTCAGTGGCAGGCGGATGGTCATGCCCACCTCTTGCCCGGCTGCTGCATGTGCTTCAAAGGAACCGCCGTGGAGCTGCACCAACTGTTGCAGCAAGGCTAGACCGATGGGTTTGATTTTTCCCAACCGGCTGAGGAGTTGCGTCGGGTCTGAGGAGGGCTGGCTGGCACTGCCCAGAGTCTGGAGTTGCAGGCTGCCTGCTGCATGGGTGACCTGAAGCCGCAGGTGGCCGCCGGTGTGCATGGACAAAACAGCGGCGGAGAGCAACTCCGTGATGATCTGCTGCAGCCGACGCGCATCGGCCAAGACGCCGAGATCGGGCGGCTGCACCTCCGTGACGATTTGAATGGACCGCGCCTGCGCCAGTCCGGCCACCAGGGCCACGCTGCTGGAGCACTTCTCACTGACCAAGCATGCGGTCGGCGTTAGCGCAGATGCACCCGCTTCCATCCTGCCGAGATCGACCACGTCAGCGACGAGCTGGAGCAACTGACGTGCGCTATCCTGTATGGCTGCGACCGCCGTTTGCTGCCTGCTTTCCAGCGGCCCGTACACGCCTTCCAAGAGTGTTTCCACCTGAGCGATAATGTTCGAGAGCGGATTGCGCAGCTCGTGACCCATGTTGCCAAAGAACTCATTTTTGTCTGTAGCGGCTCCTTCCAGCAAGGCGCTGCTTGGCCGCAGGCCGTCCTGCTGTCCTGGTTTAGTAAAGTCTAAATCAATGTTCATTATCATGCTTCAACGCTACACCTGTCAGATTTGCTGTATATTATTGCTGATTTCAGACAAAATCAGAAACTAAAGAGCATACATGCACCAGGCAAATTGGCATTCCAATCGTTCAAGCATTTCCGGGGTCATCCTGCTGGTGGAGGATCATGACATGTATCGGGAGGTGGTGCGCGCCGCTTTGGGCAAATACCTGCCCGGCTTTGAAATTTTGGAGGCTGCGTGTGTGGCCGCCGCGCTCCCGGTGCTGCGTGCGCATCCCATTGATGTGATGTTGGTCGATATGACTCTGCCGGACGGGTCGGCCATCGATCTGGTGGAACAAAGCAGGGAGTTCATTGCGCAGGGAGTCAAAGTCATTGTGCTGAGCAGCCATTCCAGCGCCGACATGCTGCCGTTTTTGAGCCGACCGGATGTGCATGGCTTCGTCTCGAAGGAGCAGGGGCTGAAGACCCTGGCGGAGACGATCAGCGCTACGGTAGCCGGGCGCGCTACAGTGGCAGAACCTGCGCTGGAGCAGGTTTTGTGAATGACGGAACCCTTTGTTGATGATCCATTCAACCATGATAACGGTCGCCGCCACCACCCATGATCCTGACCTGAAGGTTCAAAGCGACTGGTTTCGCAGCGTCTTTGACTACCTGAATGATGCCGTTTTCATCCATGACGTTGGCACGGGAGCGATTCTGGAGGTCAACCAGCGTGCCTGTGAAATGTATGGCTGCGGTCCTGATGAAATGCGGCGGCTGTCCTTTGCCGCGCTCAGCGTCAACACCCCACCTTACACGCTGGAGGAGTCGCTGCACTGGATGCGGAAGACGATCAAGGAAGGCCCGCAGCTCTTCGAATGGCAGGCCCGTGCATTCACGGGTCGGGTGTTCTGGGTGGAGGTGAGCATGCGCCAAGCCGACATCCTGGGGCAAGCGCGGCTGGTCGTGACCGTGCGTGATATTTCCAAGCGCAAGCATGCAGAGAGCGAACTGCGGCGTAGCGAGGAGCGGTTCCGCACGGTGCTCGGCAACTCCAAAGACCCGGTGTACTGCCTCAGCCTGCCTTCGCTGAACTATGACTACATCAGTCCTGCGGTGGAGCAGGTGCTGGGTTTCAGCATCGATGAGTGCATTGCAGGCGGCATTCCCTTCATGTATTCGCGGATTCATCCCGAGGATTATCAGTTGAAGCGTGACCGGCTGGAAAAATTCATGGCGCGTGATTTGAACGGGGATTTCCAAGCCGTGCTGGAATACCGGTTTCAGCACAAGAATGAAGGTTACCGCTGGATCAGCGACCACCGGTCCATCGTCCGCGACAATGAAGGCAATCCGGTGGCAATCATCGGCAATCTGCGTGATTTCACGGCACGGCGTGAGGAGGAGGAAGCGCTGCAACAGCAAGCGCATGCGACGCTGCTGTACCATCTGGAAAGCACCTCGCTAGCGCTGGTGGAGTGTGACACGGACAGCAAGCTGTGCCGCTGGTCACCGCAGGCGGAAAAAATCTTTGGCTGGTCCGAGGCGGAGGTCATGGGCCATGACATGAACGACTGGAACTTCGTCCATCCTGAGGATATTCCACGGGTGAAGGCGACGCTGGGGCGGCTGCTCGATCGGTCGGAGTCCCGCAACACCTGCATCAACCGGAACTTCACCCGCGACGGTCGCGTCATCGTGTGTGAGTGGCACAATTCCGCCCTCTTCAACGATGAGGGGGAATTGCAGTCGATCCTCTCCCTAGCGTCAGACATCACGGTGGAGAAAAAAATGGAGGAGGCGCTGCGGGCGATGGCCGAAGGCGTGGATGCGCGCAGCGGCGAGACCTTTTTCCAATCGCTCTGCCTCCAGGTGGCCCGCACCGTGGAGGCCAGATACGCCACGGTGGCCATGCTCCTGCCGGAACGTGACCGCATGGTGCGAACGCTGGGTTTTTGCGCGGATGGCAAGGTGATGCCAAACAAGACCTGCTCCCTGGTCGGCACGCCGTGCTACAACGTCACAAACGGCGAGGTGTGTTATTATGACCGCGATGTGCGGGAGCACTTTCCAGAAGACCAACTCCTGCAGGAACTGGGTGCCAACAGCTACATGGGCATGCCGCTGCATGCCACGGACGGGCGCGTGATCGGCATGATCGCGGTGTTCAGCGACAACGCCCTCGACCACCGCGAGCGCCTGCAAGCGATGTTCCAGCTCTTTGCGGTGCGCGCGGCGGCGGAGATGGAACGACACCAGGCCGAACTGGCCCTGCGGCAGAGTGAAGAGCGCTATGCGCTAGCGGCCACCGGCTCCACCGGCGGCGTCTGGGACTGGGACATCCGTACTGGCGGCGTCTATTATTCCGCACGTTTTCGTGAGCTGCTGGGCTACAACCACGAGGAATTTCCCAGTCTGTTTTATGCCTGGGAGCAGAAGATGCACCCTGCTGACCTGCCGCTGGTGCGTGCCGCGCTGGAGCAGCATCTGGAGCAGCGCAGTGAATTCTGCATCGAATACCGCATTCGGGTGAAGTCGGGCGGATACCGCTGGTTTGAGGCCCGTGGGCAGGCTCTGTGGGACAAATTTGATGAACCCTACCGCATGGCGGGGTCAGCGCTGGACATTCACGAACGCAAGCTGGACGAACAACGCCTGCTACGCCTGAACCGGCTGCACGCGATGTCCAGCAGCATCAATGAAGCGATCGTCCGCATCCGCGAGCCGCAGTTGCTCTATGAAGCGGCGGTAAGCATTGCGGTGGAGAAGGGCAACATGAAGATGGCCTGGATAGGCTTTTATGATGAAACCGCGCAAATGCTGAAGCCGGTCGCCTGTGCCGGCAGTTATCAGAACTACCTGGACGGGCTGACCCTGATCACCCGCGGTGATCATCCTTCAGGTCGTGGCCCGGCGGGGCGCTCCTTTCACAGCGGCACGCATGAAATTTCCAATGACATCGAGAACGATGAAACCTTCTATTATCGGGAACGCGCGCTGGAGCGCGGCTTTCGCTCCTGTGCCGCCTTTCCGCTGAAGCCAGGCGGTAAGCCGGTGGGGGTGCTGCTGATCTATGCCGACGAGCGCGACTGCTTCCAGGAGGAAGAAATCCGTGTGCTCAGCGCCCTGGCCAATGACCTGTCCTTTGCCATGGAGACCGTGGAGCGTGAGAAGGAGCGCCAGCGGGCCATCGACGCACTGCGTGAAAATGAACGCATGATTTCGACGCTGATGGGGAATCTTCCCGGCGCGGCCTACCGTTCAATGATCGATGAAAAGTGGACGCTGGAGTTTATCAGTGAAGGCTGTCTGGAACTCACCGGTTACGAAGCGGAGGTGTTTGCCGGTAAAGGGGAGGTCTTCTTCGGGGACCTGATTCACCCGGAGGACCGGGACCATGTGCGGCAGACGGTGGCGGAGGCGGTCGCTGCGGGGAAACGGTTTGAAATGAGCTACCGCATTCGCACGGCGGAAGGCATGGTGAAGTGGATCTGGGAACGCGGCCAGGGCATTCCCTCCGAAGATGGCGTGATGCGGCACATCGAAGGTTTCATGACGGATGTGACGGAAAAACGCCGCATGGAATCCCAGTCCCTGCGCAATCAGCGGCTGGAAAGCATCGGCACGCTCGCTGGCGGGGTGGCGCATGATTTGAACAATGTGCTCACGCCCATTTTGATGTCGCTGACGATTCTGCGCATGAAGCTGCAGCAGCCGCGCGACATCGACCTCCTCAACGCCATGGAGAGCAGCGCGAACCGAGGCGCAGACATGGTGAAGCAGATTCTCAGCTTTGCGCGTGGTGTCGAAGGCCGCAGCATGCGCCTACGTCCGCAGGATGTGCTGCAGGAAATCGAACAGCTCATTCACGAAACTTTCCCCAAGTTCATCAAATGCCGCGTCGCTTGCAGCGAGGACACCTGGAACGTGGATGGAGACCCCACCCAACTGCACCAGGTGCTGCTCAATCTATGCGTGAACGCCCGGGATGCCATGCCTGCGGGTGGCGAACTGGAAGTCACCGTGAAAAATGTGAACGTGGACGAGCAGTTTGCCAGCATGCACCCGGAGGCCGAAACAGGGCCGCATGTGGTGTTTGAAGTACGGGACACGGGAACGGGCATTCCGCCTGAAGTGCGAGACCGCATTTTTGACCCGTTCTTCACCACCAAGGAATTGGGCAAGGGCACTGGGCTGGGGCTTGCCACCACGCTGGGCATCGTCAAATCCCACCATGGTTTCATTGATCTCACCAGCCGAATGGGCAAGGGCACGGTGTTCCACATCTATCTGCCGGCCAAGACCGACATGGCGGTGATTGAAACTCCCGTGGTCGAGTCAACGCGCTGCCTGGGACAAGGAGAGCTCATCCTCGTCGTCGATGATGAAAGCGCCATCCTTACCGCCACCAAGCATACCCTGGAAGCCTTCGGCTACCGGGTGATCAGCGCCAGCGACGGTACGGACGCCATCGCGACCTTCCTGAAGAGCGCTGAGAAGCCAGCCGCGCTGATCACTGACATGATGATGCCCAACATGGACGGGCCGACGCTGATCCAAGCACTGCTCAAAATTCATCCTTCCCTGCCGATCATCGGGGCAAGCGGACTCAGTTATCAGATGCAGGCGCAGGTTCACAGCCTGGGGGTGAAGCATTTCCTGCGCAAACCTTACAACGCAGATGCCCTACTGGAAGCACTCGGCGATGTGCTGCAGCACTCACGGAAACCCGCTTGAGTGGTAACCATGCAATAGGAAGGAAGCAAAAGACGCGGCACCGCACTCCAAGACGCTCCGCGCTTGAGTGAGCGCTGGAGCTTCCGGCAGCGCCCATTGATTCCCTACAGTCGGGCTGGTTTCAACAAGGCCTGACCGACGATGTTGAGTAGTTCCACCATGCCGAAGGGCTTGGGCAGAAAGTTTTCGCCGGCCTTCAGTTCTTTGGCGTTGCTCAGAGTGGTCGGAGAGTAGCCGCAGGTGAAAATGACCGGCAGCGTTGGGTCATCGCCCGCCAGTGCTTTTTCCAGATCGAACCCGCTGACTCCGCCAGGCAGTTTAACGTCAATGAGCGCAAGTTTGATGATCGAGGCTTTTTCGCGCCAAATCGTCCAGGCTTCATTGGCATCCGCTGCGGTGAGCACCTTGTGCCCCTGGCTGGTGAGAACATATTCCATCACCTGCCGGACCGAATCCTCATCATCTACAATCAGAATGGTGGAGGATTCATCTTCAGCGCTGTGGCTCAGGAGTTTCTTCTCCGGTGTGGCTGCGGTGGGAGCGGTGCCGGTGGCGACTGGCAAGTAGATGGAAAACTCGGTGCCGACTTCCAACACGGTTCGGACGTCAATCCATCCGGCCTGCATGCGCACCAGACCCAGCACCAGAATCAGAGCAATGTCCGCTCCACCTTCCGGATCTGAGGACAGCTTGGATGAGTCGAACAGACCCGCTAGCTCGGCTGGCGTCATTCCTTTCCCAGTGTCAGAAATCGTCATGACCACATAGTCTCCCGCTTTGGCCTCAGCATGCATCTGGCTCGCCGTTTCAGCGTCGGGGATGGAAAGCGCTCTGGATTGAATCATCAACCGGCCGCCTGTGGGCATGGATTCACGCGCATGGAGCAGCAAATTGAAAACAATTTGCTCCAAGGAGGCCTGATCTGCCATGACGCAGGGTAGGTCAGGCTGATGGCTGATTTGAATGGCGATCTGTTCCCCGAGTGCTTTCTGCAACATGGAGGCCTGGCCGTCTATGATCTGGCTGAGATGCAACGGTGTCGGCTGGAGGAACTCGCGCCGATTAAAGGACACAAATTGTGAGGTGACGCCTGCCGCACGTTGCGTGGCGATGAGGAGCTCTTTCAAAGTGGCCTCCAGCAAGGCGCTCGAACCGCCAGACTGGGACATTTGGGCGACTTCCAGATGGCCCTGGACCACGGTGAGGTAGTTGTTGAAAAAGTGGGACATCGCATCGGCAAAACGCCCTGCGGTTTCCAGACGCTGGTTCCGGCACAACTGGTCCTCTAACTGGCGGCGATGATCCTGCTCCAGCCGCAGCCGGTTGCTGACGTCTTCAAAACGCGAGGTGACTTCCAGCAATTGGGCATTGAGGTTGCGGTGGGAGCTTTGATACTCGGTACCGTGCTTGATCGACAGGGTGCGGATGAGCTGAGTGAGGCGGCGCAAATTTTATTCTGTAAAAGTGGCGATCAGGTTTGGGATGGTTCAGCGGAGTTCATGTTGAGGTAAATTTTGCCGGTGCTCCACTCATCGCTTTGCTCGCAGAGCAGGGCGGAGACGAGGCGCAGGAGGGAG
>CAINGK010000126.1 GCA_903848465.1 uncultured Verrucomicrobiota bacterium | reverse complement strand
CTCCCTGCTGCGCCTCGTCTCCGCCCTGCTCTGCGAGCAGAGCGACGAGTGGAGCACCGGCAAAATTTACCTCAACATGAACCCCGCCGAACCATCCCAAACCTGATCGCCACTTTTACAGAATAAAAATTGCGCCGCCAAGTTTTCGGCGCTGAGTGTGCGCTCACCGTCCCAGCGATAGGCGACGAGAGGTCCCTCGAGGCCACCGCTAAAGTCCAGGCAGGCGATGTTGATAGTCAGCGGGGCTTTGGGGGCATCGGCGGGGAGCCAGTAGTGTCCGAAGAAAACGGGGGGCTCCTCGGGTCCGTAGTCGGGCAGGAGGTTGAGCAGCGAGGGATCGACCTTCATGGCATCAGCCATACTGCCCGGCGGCATGACGAGGTCGCTGATCGTGAGGCCGTTGCGAATGTCCCACCAGCGGGTGCGGATGGTGTCACGGTAGGTGCCTTCTTTGTCGCGGAAGAGGTTGCCGTCTGAGGCGGGGATTTCCGGGCCTTTGAGCACGATTTCGATGGCTTGGTTCTCGGGAGTCGTCTCGGCGGCGCTGGCGCGTAAAAAGGCCTGCTTTGTGAGACTGCGGCCTATCAGGTGTTTGATGCTGCGGGTGTCCCAGCAGGCGTGGACACATCGCAACGCGCCGAGATCCAGGAACATGGGTAGACGTTTCATCCATTCCAGCCAGTTGGACCATTCGGTTTCGCGTCCCTCGAAAGCTCGCAGAGTGGCAACCACCTGCCGGTTCTTTTCCTCGCTGTGCTCGCGCAGCCAGCCGTCTTTGCCGTCTGGGGTGTGGTAGCAGATGGCGTTGTATTCGTGGTTGCCCATGATGGCCAGGGCATCGCCGGCCTGGACCATGGCGCGCACAGTGATCAGCACCTCCCGCACTTTGTGGCCACGGTCGATGTAGTCTCCCAGGAAGATCACTTTGCGCCCCTCGGAGTGGCGGAAACTTCCGCTGTGGGGCTGGTAGCCCAGCTTTTCGAGCAGGGCTGTGAGTTTGTCGTTCTGTCCGTGGATATCGCCGATCAGGTCGTAGGTTTGTGGTTTCATTGCACCCCTATCATCGCCTGAAACATACCCATCGACTATGTGGTAAAACGGTGAATATATAACTGTAAAGTAAGTTATGAGTGATTCTCTCCCACCCCTCAATGGTCTCTCACTGGACCGGTTGCGCAACTTTCTGGCCTTTGCAGACAAGGGCTCCATTGCCAAAGCGGCCCCTGACAACCTCGCCCGGCAGGCGCTCATCAGCAGGCAGATCGGGGAGCTGGAACAATACTTCGCCACCGAACTCACCGTGCGGCGGGGGAAGACGCTGGCGCTGTCGGAAGCTGGGGAAACCCTCGCGAATCTCGTGAGGTCGCAATTTAATGACCTGGAGGAGTTTCAAAAGAAGCTGCGCGGACAGCGCAGGACCTTCAGCATCGGGGCCGGCGCGAGCGTGCTGGAATGGTTGGTGGTGCCCTGCGTGTCCAAGATTCGGGGAATACTTGGTGACTCCGCTTTGCGGCTCTCATCGCAGCGCAGCCGAGAACTCGTTGAGAGCATTCGAGACGGGCAGCTCGATTTTGCCATCATCCGCGATGACGCCATTTCCGAGGAACTGCGACTCAAGTCGAGTCTGTCGCTGCGCAAGCGCGTGGCGTTCTCTCTGTGCGCCTCCCGCAAACTGCTTGGCAGCAAACCCATCTCGGCCCTCAGTGACCCTGCTGTTTGGCGATCACTGCCCTTCGCGGCAAATGGCGGCGGTGGTCAGTTGGATGCAACTTTTCGGGCGGCCATGACCACCGCAGTTGGAGAGTTTCATCCCGTGGTCGAGTGTGATTCGATGCTGCAGGTGCGCGAGTTGATCGTGCAGGGCGTCTGCGCGGGGCTGCTGCCCTCCTTTGGAACTCATGGGCTGGATGAGCACGATGTCGTGATGCGCGAGTTTACTCCCATGAAGGATTTTGGCCGCTCTCTCGTCCTGCACTGGAATGACCGCCAGATGCGCCGGCGTGGAGTGGAAGAATCCACCCTCAAGGAAATAGCCAAGGGGCTGTCCGATAGCGCTTCCTGTGCTGCAGGTGGGCGATGAGACGGTCAATTTGGAAGAGAGGCTAAGTTCATAATTGAAACTGTTCTAAAGAACAGTACAAGGTGAGGCATGGTCACCACACGCCAGCGCCACACCCTGAACCTCCTTTGGCTGTCCCAGGCCCGCTCGTGGATCCGTCATCAGATTCCGCTGCTGGGCAGCATCATCGCGGGCAGGCCCGAACTGCAGGAAGGGCGGGTGGACGGCTGCATCGACATCGACCCCACCCTGACCCCTGCCGATTTCATGCGCGCCCTCAAAGCCGCAGACGACACCGGCCACGCCCTCCTCGAACCCTACGACACCCCCGCAGCCCTCGAAGCCGCCAAACCCTTCGTCCTCCGCAACGCCTCCGGCATCCCCTGCGTCAGCATGGCCCTCGCCGCAGCACCCCGCGTCACTGACCCACCTTTCTCCACTCAAGAAAGCAAAACACTGGAAAACACCCGCATTCATGCGATAGATACCTACCTCCATGGAAAACGCCGCCCCATTGCCGATACCCCGCCTACCGACCAGGCAGGAAGCAGCCGTGCTCAACTCCAAGCGCTCCTCCAGCACGCCCGCCGAAGCCAGCGCCCAAGCGGACCACCTGCGGCAGATGAGAATGCTCGAATCGCAGAAGCACGCCGCCACGATAAGACGCTCCTGATCAACTGGGCACGTAACGCTGGGGTTCTCCTCTCCGAGTATCCCGAACGCTACCCGCTTAACAGCCCTCAAGACAAAGGTGGCAGCGAGCACCATGTGTTCCCCGACGCCTCGAACCGCTGGGTTAAGATCACCAAAGGTGATGGCTCATCCTTTGGATACCAGCCACTCGACGAGGGCAAAGACGATGAATGGATGATCAGCAAGGCCCCTGCGGACCTGCTGTCCTACCTCGAAAAACTGGCCCTCCACAACCACGTCTTCCACGACGATATCATCCTCCACGGGGTGGTGGCTGACCCTCTCGGTAAAGTCGCCCTCATCATTTCCCAACCGCACTACAAAGGCACCTTCGCTGGCGTGTACACCGCCATCAAGCCCGCCATGGAGTCCGCTGGATTCGTCCGCGTCGAGCCACCTTCGGCACGCAAAGAAGAACCCTCCGCCTACTACCGCCCATCGGACAACGTCGCCGTTATCGACCTCCACTCCGAAAACGCCATCCTCGAAGACAACGGCACCTTCCTGCGCGTTTTCGACAACATCATGCTCCACCCCACCGGAGCCCTACGCGCCACCTTCGAACGTCTCGCCGCCAAACGCCAGGCACTCCCCGCCGCCCAGCGCGTCGAGTCCGCAGCAGCCGCAACCGACCCCAATCCCTCCGACGCCCAAAAATCCGCCGGCAACTACCCCAAAGGCAAAGTCACCCTCCACGGCCTCCGCCTCAGCATCGAGAACCCACGCGGCTCCATCCGCTCCGGCACCGACGCCACCGGCAAAGCCTGGTCCGTCACCATGCCCCACCACTACGGCTACTTCCTCGGCACCGAAGGCAAAGACGGCGACCACGTCGACTTCTTCCTCGGCCCCAACCCCGACTCCCAGCACGTCCTCATCGTCAACCAGCGCAAGATTCGATTGACGGCGAGACGACCCTGAAACGGTTCATCGTGCAAAATGGGGTGCCTTTCCTCCGCGCCTCGAACCCGAAGTACCCTGACCTCATCCCGGCGCGGGAGCTGGTCATCCAGGGGGTGCTCATCGCCCTGCTGCGGCTTTCCAAGAACTGATGCACCATGATTCTGCACCTCGATGCGGATATAAAGGGTGTCACGATTGGTGACACCCTTGCCCGTGCGCTCTTGGCCTTGATGTGCCGGCGGGGGCGTCGGTATTGGCGACACCCTTTGTTTACTGGACTCGTTTGGAAGACTCTGAATGAAATAACGTGCATAGCGTTACATTTATAACGAGCGAGCAGTCTGCCCTGGGGGGGCTGAATTCGCCTGGTTTATCTGGGGTTTGTAGGTGATGCTGACTGTGGAGGTTCACCTTTGGGAAGGGATCTCAGTAGTGCTTAGACCGGTCTCACTGCCAGTGAGTTAAGCGTCTAAATGTTGGATTTAGTTACGCTTTTAACGTTACAAGTGGAGGGTGATAAACCACAAGGGGTGCGCTGGGCACGTTCGATCAGTCGGCCGTTTTCTTTGGCCCAAGGAAGCATGTCCTGGGGCGTAGATGGGAGCCGTTGCGCACCGCCTGGTCTTGCATCTGCTGCTGGGTTAAGCGGATTGCTGGTTTGGCGGCGGCCTTCGAGGGTGGCGGGGTCTTTTCCATCTACGTGATGAATAGCGCATTTCGAGGGCAGGGGAAAGGCGGAAAGGCGGGAAGAGGCGGACGAACTCCTGTTGGCCGGGCTGAGGGGTTTGGCGGTTTCCCGGATGCCGAAGAGTCCCTGGGCCTGGACGTAGCGGTCCACGAACTCGACGGCGGGCTGCTGGGCGGCGACGGTGAGCTTGAGCGCCTCGGCTTCCTCTCTGGTGGCTACTAGAGCCTTGAGGACTTCGAGGTAGTTCTGCGGCAGCTGAACCGGCGGGACTTCCTGCGCTACGGTGTAGGTGCCGGTTTTGCGCAGGGGCTGGCAAGACTTCTTCCACGATCCAATCTTGAAATTTGACGGCTCCAGCGATTTTGGAACTCATCACCAGTCGGTAGAGGTCCGCCTCGCCGATAAACCGAGCGCCTTGCAATCCTCCGGCGGTCGGAAGGGGGTAACTGTGTGTTAGCCCCTTGGCGTGTTGAGCAATAGCCACGGTGGGGTTGCCGCCGGGGGTGTCGGCGATCCCGACACCCTTTTCATCGTCGGGGATGGAAGAGGGAGGTGAGAGCGCCGGACTGGGTGGTGGTGCCTCCAAGGGTATCCCCAATGGTTATACGCTTCTCATCCTCGTCGAGGTTTTTGAGCATCTTGCTGGTGGTGTCGAGGCCGAGGACCACGCAGACATCACATGCGACAAACTTGTCCTGGCCGTATTCGAGGACGGTGCGGACGTGGTGGGTGTCGGCGAAGGTGGCATCTCGTCAACGGGGCGCTGACAGCATGCGTTAGGCCTGTTCCAGCTCCCACACCACCAGCACGGTGTCCGTGGACTCGATGTCGGAGGGGTTGAAGTTCATGTCCATTGCGGGCGACGCGCACGCGGTGCTCAGTGAATGACTCTCTGAGCGGATCAGGATCTCCGTGTGGCCGTATTCGATGGCGTGGATGGCTCCGAGCTTCTGGCCCGCTGCGGTGGCAATGGTTTCTGCGCGGCTGCGGGCGTTGCTCACGGCGGCTTCCAGTACGCGGCGCTTCACCTCCTCGGGGTTGGCGACTGTGAAACTCAGCGAGAGGCTGGCTTTGGCGTTGGAGGTCGCCACAGCGGCAAGCACCCGGCCCAGATGAGCCGGGTCAAAGGGCAGGCGCAGGCTCAGGTCATGCTTCACGCTGTATCCCCGGAAGGTGTATTTGCCTGCTTCGTAGTCACGCTCCACGCCCACGTTGAAGGAGTCAGTTTTGAGCTGTTCGGTGGTCAGGTCCGCCTGGGGCAGGGCTGCACGCAGCAGTTCCAGCTTGCGGGCGGCATCCGTCGTGGCCTTGCCATAGTCGCGGTGTTCACTGATCAGCTCCAGGCCGAGGATAATCGTGTCCGGGGTGGAGGCCACCTGGCCGCTGCCTTGTACGCGAATGAGAGGCGGATTTGTTTTCATGGGTCAGGTGTTCGAAGTTGGAGCATCTTCTTTCGCCACCATCAAGACTTCAGGCGGCTTGAGATAGCGGGATTTTGGCACGATCTGGGCCAGATTGGGACGCGGCAGGCTGCGCAAGTGCCGCTCAGGAGCGGGGCTCTCAAGTGCGTCCTGATGAAGCGACACTTTTCGCGTTCTGCCATTCCGAACTTCAAAGGTTTCCTCAAAGGTCTCAGTCAGATGTCGGCAGAGATCGATCGCCAGTGAGAAACCGTAGGCAGCGAACTCATCCGACTCATCCTGTCTCATATCAAAGTTTCGTGGATCCTTGCGGTTGTACCAGTCCGTCCAGAAATCAAACCGGGACACCAGCCACTGCGGCATGTCCACGCTTTCATAGTCGATGTTGCCCCAACGCTTGTCTCCCTGCCGGTATATCCACAAACCGGAGGAGCACCAGTCGAGATCAATGGCAAAGATGGTGACGTCTTCGGTGGGCATGTCTGGGGGAAGATTGATTGATGGATCGCCAGTTCATCATTCCGACGAGACAGCGCTTGGGCGATCTTCATCGGCGCCGATTGCTGGAGTGAGGGTGAAATGAGGGGAGCCGGTGAAGTGGATGAAGGATCATATTCATTCCGCCCTATGCATCCGCCACCTACAATGGCCGTGTTAGCGGATGGGAGCGACTCCATCGGCAAAGTCGTCGAGACAGGCACTGCGTCAAGCATGGGAGTGTGGGGCCGCTTGCGCCAGGGCGGCCTGCTGGGATGACATGATGGTGAGGTGCGCACCGCCGGCGGTCGGAAGGGGGTAACTGTGTGTTACCCCCTCTCTTGAGCGTCGAGGGCAGTGGCAGCGGCAGGAAGCCAGACAGCATCTGCACGAACTAGGAGCCTGTCGGACTTAGAAATTAAAGGCGCTGAGAATCGGCTGTACGAGTTTCGATTCATCACGACACATCAGGAATTGACACTGGAGCCGAATTTGGAGGCTCTTATTGAGATTCATGAGGTTTGAGACTCGAAGTCCGACAGGCTGCTAGGAGTCCGAGAACACGCGCACGCCCATCTTCTTAAATGCGATGAGCCATTCGTAACGTGGATGCACGTCATCTGGCATCACACTTTCATCATCGGAATAAACTGCGTAGCCAGCCCCAAAACGACCAGCTTTCTTGAACCTGAAAGTGAGTCTCGGGCTGAGATTTCGCAGTCGGATTGCGATTGGAGGCCGCGAGCATTCCGCCTTCCACTCCATGAATGCCCTCGCTGGCTAACTGGAGCCGAAGCTGCTCGAAGGCATTCACAGCCATCTTGTGAGCAGCCTGCTTGGACACGCCCAACTGCTGTCCGATCTCTTCGTAACTGTGCCCCAAAGAGTATAGGTCAAGCACTTGCTGGGCTCGATCCGTTAGCGTCGGTAAGTGACGGCACAGCACGTCGCGAGCTTCTTGAGCACGAACGTTCTGAACGATATCTTGTGTTAGGTCTGGTCGCGACTGAAGCCAAGAATCGGCATTTTCATCTGCCGCATCAGCCAAGCTGGTTTCGTCGATGAAACGCTGAGCATGACGAACTTCGACTCTGTAAAGGGAATTCAAAGCGTTGCGGATGGCCGTTCCAGCAAAAGGTTCGAACGAACCTTTGTCCGGGTCATAGGCGCAAGCAGCTCGATATAGCGCATCGTATGCGGTCGATGTCACATCCTCCATGCCTGCGCCTGGAATGTTGGAGTAGTTCCTGGCAATCCGCTCGGCCAAGTGCCTGTTGATCTGAAAAATAACCTGGGGATCTGATTTCACGGGATTTAACCTTTTTTAGCCTGGGGAGGTTGACGGTTTTTTGGCGAATCCGTAGGAGCCTCAAACCAACACTACATAACATGAAAACATGCCTTCAACCACCAGCCAGTTGCTACCTGAATGATTTCCATTTTGATGATGCCATAACACAGCGCCAGCACGATCCTGTATTTGGGTGTCTGGAGCTTGGACTGCATGAACGGGCGCTTGATTACCTCACCTCTGATCCCGAAAAGCAAATGGCGTCGGGGAAACTGGAGGCATTGCGGTTGCTGGTGTTGGAGCAAGCGGGCACCTCAAGCGAATATTTAGCGCACCAAGCCGTGCAGAGCAGCCTTGCCTACCCTGACAATCTCCAAATTCTCGATACCGCCTGCATTCACCTCGCATCTTCTGAGCAATACCATCGGCTTTTTCGCTTTTTTAGAAACCACCCGACGCGTGATCAAGTCCGCCACCATCCTTCTATTCTTCACAACCTAGCAGCCGCAGCGGCTCAGACGGCCCGGTTTAAATCTGGGCTCGCTTACGCATTCAAATCAGCGCTCCAAAACCTGACGGATCCATCCAACTTGCTGATTGACCTCCAGATGAGGCCTTTATGGGAATATTATGCGACAGCTTCTTTTGGATGCCTGACGGAGGCCCGATGGATGTGCTCGCCATCTATGTTTCGCGTTCTTGATCAGGCCATTCAGCGAACAAGCGGCTCTCTTGCGGTTTGTGAGTTCACCTTGCGCCATTGCGTGCCGAGTGAGTTTCATCGCTACCTCCAGCGAGACCTGTCTTCGTATTTCGTGCTTTCGGCCGCCACTCCTCCACATGTTCGCCTCGCTTATCGTTCATGGATGGACGCACAGCGCACTGCCGGCATACAGGTCTTCAAGGCTGCTCTGAACAACGCGCTGAACTTCCTTCGTTCTGCCAAGCAAACCCGGCCAGATCAGCGAGGTTTCTGCTACGAATAAGGCATTGTCTCAGCCTACCACCACAGCAAAGCCTTCAGCGACTGCCGCACCATGGCCGGAGTCGGCGGCGGCTTTGACGGTGCGGAGGAAGGCGGCAGGGGCCAGGGAGGGAGGGCTGGAGCTGCTGGAGGAGAGTCTCAAGCGGCTCGATGGTGGCCCGTCCTTCGCCCTGTGGGCTACGGAGGGTGGCTGCGCCAGTGGAGAGGGAGAGGTCCATACCCCTCTCGTCTTCGGCCGGTCCCTGGAAGGTTTCGGCAGGATTACCGATCCCGAGAGCGTTACAAATATCGCGGGCGACAAACTTGATCTGGCCGTCTTCGTTGACGGTTCGGACGTTGCGGGTGCCGGCGAAGGTGAAGGTTTGGAGGGCGGTCATGGGAGTTGACGAGGGCGGAGGGTGGCTAGAGTGGCGGGATGAAGACTAAAAATTCGGTCGATCGCATGCCGCGCTGGCAATTTTGTGTGATGATGGCCTTCTTGGTCTGGATGGTTCTAAAGTTCTTTGCGGTCCCACCTCCTCAAACGATCCATATCCCCTGGAAGGCGTGGGTTGTGATCGGTCGGTGTGGTACAGGCTCCTTGTCTGTGGATGAGATTTACCGATGCGGGTATTCCACCGTTTTGGTCCTTGTTGAGTCTGGTGCCGGGAGTGGGACAAGTGGCGGCATTCATTGGGATGATTCTTCCGACAAAGGAAAAGGGCTGAATCAGGCAGCGCGGACGGTGAAGATGTTGCCGAGCTTCTAATGGAGGAGCTGTGCGAGGAGTTCTTTGGGCGTGGTGCGCAGGAGGGTGGCGTGCGCGGCGAGGTCGAGCTGGGACTGCGCGGGCAGGTTGGCGGGAGTGTCGTAGGGTTCGAGGAGGACCTGGCCGGAGTCGTCGGCGGATTTGAGGGTGCGGAGGAGCTATTCCGTGGGTGTTGCCTGCCGGACTTTGATGCGGCGAAAGTCTCCCATGATGCCTGGGGCGACGTCCTCTGTGGGCACGTAACCGTAGAATCTGGCCGGCGGGGTGATCTTGGTGACGTGGTGTCCGTCGTCGGAGATATCCAGCGAAGTTTGCAGGAATGATCGAGGGTTATTTTGGAGCGGGTGGCAGCATCTACTTTTGGTGAAAACTCGGGATTGCCTTGGGTGTCGAAAGTGCACATGCCCAATGTTTCTTTCACAAACCATTGATGATTCAGCAGTGCGTATTTACGTGCCGTGTTACCGGATACGGAATATGGTAGCCATCTTTTTTGCTCGCGTAATAGCCACGTAATGAAGCTTTTTCAAATCACTGACTCCTGATGTGTTTTGGGACGACGAAATTGGGAGAATGAGGACGACTTCGTCGAACTCCAGGCCCTTGGCCCGGTGCATAGTCGCAACTCGAGCGGCTTTGGAATCGGCGCGGTCACGTTCGTTGGGGCCAATGATGCTCGCATCCAGCCCGGCCTTTTTGAGAGCCGAATGAACTTCCGCCGCTTCATTCTTGGTAGCGACCATGACGCAGATGGATCGATCAGCCTTCAATGCTTCACCAACTACACTGGTCGTCTGGGCAAAGGCGTCCTCCTTGTGCTGAACTTCTAGCATCCGTGGCTTCGGTCCGCGTGAAACTGACTTGTATTTTTTCACCTCATCTGATCCCTCGTCCAAGTCATCAACCTCACAGCCTTCAAGCATGGCCACGGCAACCTTCCGGATCTCTTCCGTGGTGCGGTAGTTGAGATAGAGCTTGCGGGCTCTGCCCCTGATGTCGATGCCGCAGGCGCTCATCGAAGCGCGGTTGCGGTTGTAGATACGTTGGTGACCGTCACCGACGAAAAAGAGATCGTTGGGGCCTGATGGCACCATGGCCCGGAGCAGTTTGAGGGCCTGAGGTCCAAAGTCCTGTGTTTCATCCACGATGATGGAGGAAAACGAAGTGGGACTCTTACGCAGCAGAGCTGCGGCGTCTCGATAGGCGTCTTCAACCTCTTTGAGCTTGCGGCTGGTTAATGCGGCACGGTATTCCTCGAAAACGGGCCAAACAGCATCCCGCTTGCTTCGCGTGAGTACTGTTCCCCGCCCTGTGCGCTTCGCCTGCCGGTATTCGTCTCGCGTGGTAACTCCTTGGGCGAGAATGACGCGCTCGAATTCTTCCTCGTAAAACCCGGGTGGAAGACCCAACGACGAGTCGGCGAGAGAGAGAGCCAGCCCCCAGGCCTCAGCCGCCGGCCCCTGCTTGCGGTTGAAGATGATGGTGTATTCGTATTTGTTTTTTCGGAGGTAGGCGTGGACCCATGCATCAAGGTTTTGCACCTCTATTTTTTGCATGGTGGCCTGGCTGCAGAGAGTCTTGAGATTGTCCTCAATGTCTTGAGCGAGGTTCTTGGTGAACGTGGTCACAAAAACCCTCTTCTCGGAGCTGCTGCGGTTGTCCGCAAGCCACTTGGCACGATGCATCGCAAGGACAGTCTTCCCGGTTCCGGCCCCGCCGAGCACCCGCATGGGACCACTCCGGTCAGACTGAGCGAGTTTACGCTGTGTGGGATGGAGAAAAACCCTCCATTGAGCCAGTGGCGCGTTGAGGATCGCTGCCATCGTTTCATTGTCATCGATGACCACAAATCGAGCCTGTGACTCGGCGGTATCGAGCGCCTTGGCGAAGTCCCCTGTATCAATCTTTTTGTCGACCCGCGTTTCCCGGGATGACAGGACATCGGAGACCGTATCACCTGCAGCGATGAGGAAGAGCCCCTCATAAGCTTCGACCGGCAGGAACTGCTGCACCGCATCCAGCTCGGCTTCGCTGCGGATGGCGCGAACTTGAGGGATGACATCTTCTGGGGTGCCTATGCTGATCAACTCCTGGTCGGACAGGTCTTTGTAGAAAGAAGCAGGTTGAGCGGGAGGTTTGGTGCCAGACTTGACCTTTTCCTTGGACGTCGTTTCCGCTGCTTCGTGCCTCACCTGTTCCAGAGCTGGCTCAATCAGGCTCTCCACGGCAAAGACCTGCATGGCGCCGGTCACGGGATTGATGGCTACCCGACGGTTTTCGGCCCACCTGTAAGCGTCATCATGTTTGTCCACATACATGAGCACATAGACGTCTCCCTTGTCAGGTTTAAAGACGATCCCCCTCCAGTCCTGATCGATGCGAACGGAGCGCAAATTTTTGTCCCTGGCGGCACGTATCGTCTCGTAATTGATCCCACTTGAGGTGGGATCGGTCTGGAAGCGCAGCGCCCACTTGAGGACCTTGGCTTGGACGTTAGAGGGCAGACTGGAGAGGTTGGACAGAAAGTCCTGCGCGAGGGCGACTTTGGGCTTCATAAAGATAGGGTTTTTAGTTTGTAGCGCTGCTGCCGGCGGTAGGCTGATTTAGATGCTGGTGCAAGCGAGCGGGCCAGCCGTCATCGGTTGTGACGGTGGTCCATCCCCTGCTGCTCCAAGTGGTTTGGAAGTCAGCGTGATGCTCCATGAGCAGGACAAGTTTTGGTTTTGTCCAGGCCAACTCGCATTCGGCGACGACATCGCCGTTATCGGCCAGCTCGAAGCCCACCTCGTCAGGAATAGGAAGACCAGCTTCCTTCAGCACGACTAATCCCTCCGACAATGATTCCATTGCCTGAGAAATGACTTCATCCCAGCCTCCTGCATGAGCCGCCTGTCCACCGCCTGAGGCTGGACCGGCTCCGTCGGAGAAATGGACGGCATTGTAGTCTCCAGCGTCCAATCCGGCGCGCGTCGCGAGAAGGACTCCAGGGAGGGTTTGAAACGCATTGAAGAGCCACAGCCAGCGACGCCAGCCGAGGTGCCGCTCCGGCTCGCTTTCGGCAGCGAGTTCATCCAAGACGACGAAGCCCGGGCTGCGGGGCGGCTGTGCTGTTGGATTCTGCAAAGCAGGTGACCACCAGTATCGAATCGTGACAGTCCGCTCATTGATGTTTCCGGCGGCGACAGAGGGCTCCAGTCGTTCGCAGGGCAATTCTTCGAGCGCCCCCCAAAACTGGGCCAACTGACTGCGTGCTTCCGCCAACTCAGGTTTGGTGGGGTGAGGCACCATGCGGAAGGCTGTCGCGCCAGCGTGGCGAGCCATTCTTCGTGCATAGGCATCTCCTTCGGTCCCAGCCGGCGTGGCTAGCCACCGCACGAGTCCAGCGACTCCGTTGTAGCCCCACATCGCATCTTCGACCATTGCGGCAAGCGGCGGAGGCAGCGAGCTCATCGACATGCTCTGAATACAGTCGTTGAGGGTCGTTTCCGGCTTGCCCTCCATCGCCGCCATCACATCTTCCCAGGTCACCGACCAGACCCAAAACTTGCCGCTAGCCACCAAGGCATTGCGCTTGGCGGCATCGGTCTGGGCGATGCCTTGGTGATAGGCCCACCCATCGCAAAAGATGGCGATGGGTTTTCTATGAGAACCCCCTTTAGCCGGCCAGAGGACAAAGTCTGGTTTACATGCGGCCTGAATGCCATCGTTGTGATTGAGTTCAACCTGCGGCTCCACCCAATAACGTTGTTCTCCGGCCTCCAACAGGTAACCCGACTTCCCTTGTACGACATCCTGCACAAGGCGAACAAAGGGCAGCCCCCCTTTTCCACCGATGCGACGGAGGCTCTCAATGAATTTGGCTTCCAACTCCGAATCAAAGTTGGGGTTCACGAAAATGTCAGCAATCGACGAGACCTTTTCGAGGTGGTCGAGGTTGGTCACCAATTCTTCAAGAATCAAACGGGCACGATCTCGTGAAACCATTTCCATGGCCTTGCCAAGGCGATGCTGATACACACAGCGGTAGCAGCCGTCCTTCTCGGGTTTTGCGTTGCACGAACACCCGCGGACGTGATCCAGCGCCAGTCGAAGCAGCGCCGCAAGCGTCTTCGCACCATCGGCCAGAAGTTCGTGCAAGTAGCCAGTTCCTCCAGGAACAGAATCGTAGAGCAGCACGTAGTGCCGGCTGGCACCACCGTCGGAGTCCTTCACCTCCTGAGTCACCATTCGGAGATGATCCACTTTGCCTCCGAAACGTCTTTTGAGCCCGATCTGAAGGGCTGCCATGAAGGATTGCACCGACACTTCATCCATGCCCGACTTCGTGAACGGCACCAGAATTCGGAGGGCCTCAGAGGCAAACTCGCGGTAGAGATAGAGGCAGTCTGCGAGAGTCTCCGGATCCTCGGACTCTCTTTGGGAGCAGTCAAAGGAGTGAAGCTGGACCTTGGCGCGCTCCTTCTCATTGCGGGGAGGTCGTTGAACCTGTCCACAATGCTTGCAGAGCTTGAAACCAGGTCTTGGCTTCTGCTGACCGGCGACGGCGTAGGCGTCACCAGGTTTGGTGGGTTCACCAAAGTTGATGTCTCGAAACACGACGCGCTCGATGAACTCAAAGCCGAAGGGCGTGTCGGACGCTTTAAGTTGATAGGCTTCCCTGACGTCGGATGGATCAAAGTCCGTCATCATCTGGCGGACATAGAATTTGGGTTCCCTATCCTCGGCACTGTCGTCGATGCGGACCTTGGTGTCGTCGCTGTTGGCGATGGCTTGCTTGAAGCGGAGCAATTGGCGCTTCTGGGAAACGTTGGACCACATGGCATCCCCGCACTTGGGGCAGGCTCCATCGGCATCCGCGTGGATCTCCAGGTTGCGCATGTGATGGCAGGTGGGGCACATGCGCCATGTCTCCAGAGTGGAGAGTTCCATGTTGATCTGGTCCACCTCCACACGGCGCTGGTTGGCGTAGAAGATATTTTCCGGCGCGAACTCCGACAGGGCGGAGTGGGCGGGTCTTTCGTAACGCTCGGCAGGCAGTGAGATGTAGGCCGCTGCATCGTCAGGATCATCACTGGATTTTTTGCGCCAGAGCAAGGACTTGAGTTCGACCCCGGCCTCCGGAAAGGCGTAGTTGGGAATCAGGCCCGCATCGGTCAAGGTGTTGAGCAGATCACGTTGATTGATTTCCTTGGCCATCCCCATGGCTTTCTGCCGCTCCCTTTCGATCAAGTCGATGTCATCACGAACGGCATCATCTTGTGGCAATGCTTTGAGAGATTTGATTCGCTTTTTGATCTCGTCCGCCCGGAATTTATGAGCGGCGCGCTCCTTGGAAAGTTCATCGAGCAGCTTGCTCAGGCGGATTCGGAGTGCGTCATCCTGCTCGGTGCCGCGCATGAACCGATCTAGGCGCTCACTCACGCGAGTATCGAGATCGCTGCCGAGCAACTGCTTGAACTCCTCCAGCAGGCCATCCTCATGCTCGTGGATGTAGTTGAGAAAGGTGCGAGGGAAACGGTTCTTGTCGTCGACGTCCCGTGCATCCAGAGCATCTTTGGTATCGTCAGGTAGCGCGGTTTCCTTGATGCCTGATCCCACCCAATGATCGAGACAGAAGGCGAAGAGCTGACGGCGCAACACTTCGGGTGCCTTCAGGAAGATGCCCGGTGGCGTGACCTCACCGCTGAGCATCTCTTGCGTGTCCTCAAAGAAATAGAGGTCGTGAGGACTGACTCCGTCGGCGAGGGTGGAGGTGAAGGCATTGCCGTCACGCCGGCCCGCCCGCCCGATGCGCTGAAGGTAGCTGGCCTGGTTGGGCGGCACGGAGCAGAGCATGACCGACGACAGGTCGCCAATGTCCACCCCCATCTCCAGCGTCGGTGTGGCAGAGAGCAGATTCTCATACCATGGGTGCGGTTTTTTATCCTTGAAGCGTTGCTCCAGGGCCTCACGCTGATCTCGGTCCAGCATACCGGTGTGCTCGGCAGAGAAAACGCGGCGCAAGTCAGCACGGCTAAACTGGCGGGCAAACCAAGTGCCACCCTCGATCTTCTCTGCATAGACTTCTTGTGGCGCTTGAAGGCAGGGCATCCCAATGAGTGCATCAGCCACCGCTTCGGGCACCGTGAGGCTTCTCTTGCCCTGCTCCGACATCAGGCGGGCCACGCGGGTTTCCAGCAGCATTTCTGCAGCATTCAGGCCAACGACGTCAGCATCTTTCCCTTCAACGCGGCATAGGACATTCTGGCTTTCGAGTGCCTTGATGGCAGCCAGATAGATCTCTTGATCTGCACCTTCGGGCAGCAAACCTGCGGCACCGAGGGTGGCTTCCATCCACGTCTGGTAAAACGTTTTGCTGCGCCCACTCCCGACGAGTCGATCAAGATGCTCCTGCGTGCTGAGCGAGAGGAAGCGGGGCTGTGCGGAGCGGGGGCCAATGCCAGGCAGCCACTCTTTCCTGCCGCCCGTCTGGGCGAAGGCGAAGACGTTTCCATCACCCATGAAGGTGGTCATCTCCGGATGCGTGATGGCTCCACGAAACTTCAGGTGGCAAACAAAGCCCCAGAGCCATTGAAACACCGTCTTTTCATCGAGGTGACGGATGCCGAAGGACTCGTGGAGGATCGGCAGCACCGCTTTGGCGGCGGCTTGAATCGACTCAATCTTGGGAGTGAGGACAGCCTTCCCGATGGTCTCCAAATTCCGACCGCGTCGGCTCAGGTAGGTGAACTCGGCAAAGGCCTGCCAGGCGAAACGCTTTTGCACACGGCCCGGAAGCCGACTCCCTGAAGGTAATCGCCCCTCTTTGAGCAGATGCTCGGCCCAGTCCCGCTGCCACAGCATGTTGGGGCCGATGAACTCGGAGATGAATTGTTCCACCGGAAGTTCGAAGCTCGAGCCCTTCTCACGCCATAGCGAACCGGCCTTTTCGAGGAATTCTGGCCACGCACATTGAGGCGCGGCCACATGGTCAATGACACGAGCAAGTCCGGTGCGGACTGTGTTGAGGTAGGTGCGTGCAGTGAAAAAACCTGCGCGATGAGCGGCGTCCTGCACGGAGTCGGAGAAGGCGATGAGCTTCTTGTCATCGTTGAAAGGACTGCCCCAGGTCTGCTCGATCACCACCGCCCCGAGCGTGGCGTTACGGGCACCGAGAAGCATTTGGGAATTCCGGCCACCACACGCGGGACAGGTGGAGTCGTGCCAGGTGGAGACGAGCCCGGCGGCATTCTTGCTGGTGCGCGTGGCAGTGACCCGGAAGACCTCCATCATGTCTTGGTGTCCACAGGCGCTGCATTCGCCGCTGTTCACCTGTAGGTTGCCACAGGCGGTGCAGAGCCTTTGGACGACTCCTTCGCATTGAGGGCGGGAGAGCCCCCTGTTGGCGTAGAGTCGAAGGACCTGCGGCTGACCTGCGAACCACGAGTTGTAGATTTCATCGAGGTCTTGCGAGATGACTGCCTGTCCTTCTGGCATTCGGCTTAGCCAGCCCGTGGTGTGGCAGTCAGTGCACTGGATGAGAGGCAGATTCAGTTTCCCGGGTTCACGGCGAACGTCGCTGGCCGACCGCAAATCAATTTGTTCAGGCTGCAGACGAACAGAGGCGACCATGCGCCGCAGTTCACGCATCCAGAGCTGAACGCGCAGGGTGATGAACGGACGACCGTTCGGGTCACGTGCCCAGGCCACCAGGGCGAGCAGTGCGTCAAGAACGGGGCCGATGTGCTGGCGAGCACTCTCCGGCAGGGGGCCTTGCATCTGCTGCTGGAGGTCTGCCAGGGACGTGATCTGACCTTTGGCCAGTTTTAGCAAGTTAACGAAGAGAAGGTGCTTCTTCAGCAGTTCTCCCAGTTTCTTGCGCCACTCCTTGTCTTCGAGGTCGGTCGGAGGGGATTCTCCGGGGAAGAAGAGCTGGAACCACGCGGTGAGGGCCTGCTGCTGGGATTCGTATTGGCCGGGCGCGAGCACGGCCTCGAAGTCAGGCCGCGGGTATAGCACATGCTCGATGGTGCTCTCACCGAGGAACTCGAGTTCGGTGATTCGGTTTTCAGTGATGACAGACTCCGGCGCGAAGTCGGCACTGAAGATTTGCCGGGCGTATTCGCGCAAGGGGCCGGTATCGAAATTGCCGCCGAGAGTGGCGGAGGTTCCGGCGTGGATCAGCGAGCCTTCCGGTGTGCCAAGCCGTGACTTCAGGCGGCGCAGCAGCAGGGCGAGATCAGTGCCTTGGGCTCCGTCAAAGGTGTGCAACTCATCCACCACCACATAGCGCAGTGTATCGGGTCCGTTCTTGCTCCACAACTGCCGGTCCTTTGGACGGATCAGCAGGTAGTCGAGCATCTTGTAATTGGTCAGCAGGATGTCGGGCGGGTCCTTCCGCAGAGTGGCGCGGTCTGTGATCACGCCCGATGGCGACATCGTCATCTGTCCCTTGCCATCCTTTCCGGTGCGGCCACCGACAAAGAGGCCGACCCGCAGCCCGTCGAACTGGGGCGTCGCAGCGATCACCTGAGCAAAGCGGCGTGCTTGGTCCGATGCCAGCGCGTTCATCGGGTAAATGACCAAGGCCTTGATGCCGTCCACGCCATCCGCTTTTGCGCGGGCGCAATGGTCGAGCAGTGGATACAGGAAACACTCGGTCTTGCCGCTGCCGGTGCCGGTGGCCACGAGGGTGCTGGCGGCTCCGCGATTGCTGGAGAGCCGTTCCCAGGACTTCTCCTGGTGGACGAATCCCGGAAACTCGGTCTGAAAGCCGCTGAAGAATTTCTTCTCCCCACTGCCCACGCGGAAGGGCAGTCCGATCTGGACATACGGTCCTTTCATCCAGCGTGACTCATCCTCGGTGAAGCGGCCCATGATGCCGGCGAAGTGCGGATCAGAAGGCTCAAAGCCGGTCGTCAGGAAGTGCTTGAGCCCGTTCTGGACTTCGCGTGCGAGGAGGGAGGGAAGCATTGGAGGCGGTGAATCTGGCTACGAAGCGAGGTTGCGGATGCGGGTTTCGAGAGTCGTGAGGACTCCCAGCACCTCAGCGATGGGCGGTGGCGGGCTGAAGAACATTGGGACCATGGCATGGTGGTCCGCCTCCAGTTCAGTAAACCGGGGCTCCGGCGGTAGCAGGCGGAAGGTGGCAGGCAGGGCAAGATCGTAGCGTGCCCAGCCGGAACGGAAGTAAACCGCCTTGTGGGCAACCACGCGTCCCCGCAGCGTGGCATCCGCCAAAGCACGCTCCGCCACAGGGGCAGCGGCCATGCGGGCAAGATCGTGGTAATGCCGGGCATAACGAGCAGGCATAGGCTTGTCCGCCGCTCGGTGCGCCTCCGCATGCAGGAGTGTGGCTTTTTCCCAGAAGGTGCGCTCAGCAGCCAGGGAGCGGACAGTGGCATTGCCAATGGGGAGATTAAAGGTCTCACCGATGTAGGAGCGGATGCCGTGGTCTTCCGAGGGCCAATGGTCGGAACGCGCGCCCAATTCGATCCGCACGGCGGGAGCGATGTAGGCAAGACCAGGACCGCCGGCCTGTGGGAAATGGAAAAGCAGCGTCTGTGCGTCCTGCGGGTCAATCTCCAGAGACCAGCCCTCAGTGCCGCCCAGCAGGCTGGTCAGGGATTCCTGAAGGCTGGGCAGCAGCCTTTCGCGGATGCAATCCTGACAGGCACTCTGGAGGGCCTCGATACGCCGGGCCTGCTCCTTGCCCGTGGCGGCCTCAGGATCGTGGTCCTCGCCAAAGCCCAGAAACTCACGGTGGAAGGAGACGTCCACGTCTTCTGAAAAGCGGTCGATCAGGCCGTAAACCTTCGAAAGTGAGGTGCCGCCTTTGAAAACGAGGTGACCGCCCAACTCCGGCAGAGCAAAGAGGGCATCCAGCGTTTTGCAGACCCAGTAGTCCTTCTCCAGAATGGCGGGTGCAAGTCCGCGCTGCTGTGAAGCCTCATCCAGCAGTTCCAGGCGCTCTTGAGCAGTGAGCGAGAGATAAGGGTCTTCAGCCATCGTCGCGGGTGATTTGGAGGAAAATGGGGCGCATCCAGGCTGGCACCAGCGTCAGGTCGGCAACGAGCTGCTTTTTGGCGATAGCATCCAGACGCTGGCGCAGGTGCTGGATAGTGTCCGGCTTCACCTTGCCATTGCCCACGTCGCGCAGGGCCTGAGCCACGAGTCCGCTGGCCCGGCCTGCTAGCGCGAGGTTGCGGCCGGTATTGCGTCGGAAGACGATCTGGCGCTTGCCCAGGAGCACCTTGGCAGGTGCGCCATCGGTCTGGTAGATCATCTGGGCAGGCACCTGGGTGGTGAGGCCCAGCTGGTTCGCCGCCACCTGGGGAGAGGGAAGCAGGCGGAGATGCCGCCCTCTGGCCAAAGCGGCGACGACAGAGTCCGCCGTCGCTCCGGTCTGACCCAGAATCGGATGCGGGTGGGGGCTGTCATATAGGCCACGGGAAATCCGGCGGATCTTGCCATCGCGCACCATGCGGGTCAGGGCCATGCCGATGCCACGAGGATCACCCAAATCCGCGAAATCATGGGGGGTGAAGGCCCAGCCACGTCCCTTCTTGGCGACTCGGCTGAGAATCTGATCGTGATTGGATTTGGCTGGCAGCGCGTTTTTCATGTTGAAAATAATGCATTGTTTTTTCAACAATTCAAGCCTTTCACAGACACATTCACGCGGGTGAGCATCTCCCCGGTCTCTGCAAGGTTTCTCACCTTGTGACGAAGCAGGTCATCAAAACGGATCGCCTGCTCGAAGACCGGGCTGAGGTCGGCACCGTCCGCTAGAACGAACGTCGGCTGCTTGCCACGGGTGATTGCGGTCAAGGCCTCGGCAGTGAAGCCGTTGATCGAAAGGAACAATCCGCGAGTGAACACCGACTTGCCTTCGATCTTACCGCGAAACGTGAGCAACGCGGCTTCATTGACAGGCTTGGCCTCCCATTTCGCCTCCAGCAGATAAATCTCATGATCCAGAATGAATGTCCCGTCGATCTGCTCACCGGTGATACGGAAGGGCTCCCGAGGATCTAAACCGAAGAGATGAAACAGCCGATTGAGGAGTTTCTCCAAGGCAATGCCTGCCGCCTGTCGGTCGCTTGAGACCGCGAGTTGGTAGAACTCTGCGCGCAAGTTTGGTAGTTCGGACTGGATCGCACCAAGAGGTGTTGGTTCGTAGCGGACTGCCGTCGCTGGTTCCTCGGGCCGTGGCATGGGGTCCCTCTCCAGCGATGCCAGGAAGGCTGGATCCCAGAGATCGGGGAACTTGAATCCGAGGTCCTTGATGACCCGGTTGACTGCAATTATTTCGGCCTCCCGAACTTCGCTTTTTTTGCTGCGGCGATACTTGATACCTTCGGACACAATCGCGAGGACGAGGTCCTCAAACCGGGGGCGCATGTGTTTCAAGGTCTGTTCCAACAACCGGGCGAGTGCGGGCTCCTTGCTGCCTCCCGTCCAGAACTCGCCGACGCCGGCTTGCGTCGCGACCGTTTGGAAAGTCACATGACCCGCCCACGAACCGTGCCCGGATCCCGGGAGGAAGTCGTAAAACAACCTGGCGAGATCGGCGGCGGTCTTGGCGTCGTGGAGTGACGATGTCATCGGACAGGTGTTAGGAAGGGTTTGGGTTGGAGGTTTCGACTGTATCGCTGCGGCGGGACTCAAAGAACGCCCAGGCGATCTTGTAGTCTTCCTCTCGGTTAGCGAGGGAGAAAGGGGCCGTGTAGCAGCGTTCGACTTTGCGTGGACCACCGGGGAGAGTGTCGTCGGTGACTGTAGCGGTGATGACGGAGCCGTCTGGCAGCTCGCCGGACGCCTGGAGCTGGCGGAGCTCTTCCCAACCTTGAATCGGGCGGGTGCGGCCGTTGGGCTTGGTGAGGATAATCTCGGGGTCTTTCTTGCCGCGCTTGCGAGGGAGGCCGACGCCGACGAGGCCCTTGCTGTTGGTGAAGACGATGCGTCCGTGAATGTCATACCATGTATCCCGCTCGTAACCCTGCATCACCGGGAACTGGACGCGGTAGATAAGTTGCAGTTCTTCTAGGGTGAGGCCGAGTTCCTGTGCCACCAGCACGTCTATCTCCACCAAGGCCATCCGACGGGCGTAGTCGCTGCGCAACGCGCAATGCCGCTGCCACTCAGACGTGAGGTCGCGGAAGAAGTGCTGCGGCAGGCGCAGGTTGTCCGATTGCGACCAGCCTTCTTCGGTGAAGGCCGGGGTGAAGAGTTCCTGCCAGAGCGGGGCGTAGTGGGTGGTCAGGCAGTTGAGGGCGAGGGTGCGAATGGCGATGCGGCTGGACTCGAAATAGGGCAGCCGAGATAATGTAGAGTCATACAAATCACCAAGCCCAGTTGATTTGACGAAAAAGTCGCTGACGACCGAGTGAGAGATTCCAGTGAAGGAAATTAGCGCTGAGGGTTTTCTGAAGGTTAGAGAAAGAACCGTGTTAACGTGAGCAGGTCCCGGCGGTGTAATGATAGTTGCGAGCGTTCGCTCCATGCTCGTGCTGATGCGTCGCCTCTGAACATATCTAAAGAAGCTCGTTACCGGCTTGGCCATGATCTCACCCTCCTCGATCCAAGACACGCGCGGGGTGCGGCGGAGATACTCCACGCGGTCTTCCATTGGGCAGTAGTTGGTGCGCGGCAGGTAGTCGCTGGGAAGGGATTCGAGATCGATTTGGTCGTAATGACCTTTTTCGCTACAGATGGTGCGCGGTGTTTTATTGAACGGGATACCTACAAAAAAATGCGGCCCCGAAAGCACCCATTCCTCCGCCGCTGAGGCAAATTGCGCACGGCGATCAGCGTTACGGATGATCGTGCCCGCAATCTGCGCATTAGTTTCGTCAAACATGACGGTTGAAAGATAGTCCTCTCTCAGGTCGCCGAGACGGCTGTGGTAGTCGGCTAGTTTACGGAGAGCGGACGAAAGCGTGGCGGCGTGGAGTGCGGGCAAGCGGGCACGCAAGGACGGAGTTCCAATGTCATCGTAGAGCTCAGCGAAAACGCGCAGCAAAGGCTCATCTACTTGCAAGACGCGGTCTCGGTGGCCGGCTGTATTCCAATGGTTGCCCAACTTGATGCCTTCGCAGATACCAATCCCATCGTGCGCAAATGAAGGATCAACCGTCGCCGGGGTGAACAGGTTTGCGATGCTGTTAAAGCAGACCGACAATCTTTCGGGACCGTAAATGTTTATGCTGTATTTTTCTCGATGACCAATCGGGAATAAAATGAACTGATTTTGGAACTGAAAATGACTCCGCAGCCGCCGATATAGGATTTCCCGAAGACTTCCACCTTTCGCGTCGTCATAAGGCCCTTCCGGATGAAGGAAACCAGCCACCCCTTTTGCACCCGCGAGTCTCCAACCAAGTGGCAGGAAGCATTTGTAGAGATTGGTCTGCATCCCTTTGAGCACCGGATAGTTCTGGAAGGCATTGAGAAAACTCTGAGTCGCTTCAGCCTCCTCAAGCTCCGCCGTCCATGACTCTTGCAGCCCCTTGAACTGGGCGAATGCCTCGGTTCGGAGTTTAGCAATTTCTGTGGCGTTCAGGCTACGAATGGCGAACAACGGGTTCACTTCGCCGAGGACTCCCGACTCTTCCCAAGAGATTTTGAGCCATGGTGGATTTCCCAAAACCAGATCGAAGCCGCCGCGTGACGCGAAGACGTCGGCGAAGGCGAGTTCCCAGTGGAAGAAGCGGTGGCGGGCGGCGGACTTTTCGACAGTGGCGATGCGCTGGAAGTTCTGACGCAGGCGGCTGATGCGGAGCTGGCCGTAGCGATCGTGCAGGCGCGGTTGCTGGCTGGGGGTATCGAGCAGAAGAGGCTGGCTTTCCGGGACATCGAGCAGATGGGGCTGGTTTTTTTCACCTGCCGTGATTACCGCCGGGGTCAACTGCAACTCCGATTGCACTGTGACGTCTACGATGTTTCCCTCTAGAATGGCCCCGATCTCCATCCACCACTGCTCCCGGCTGGGCAGGGAATCGCTCGAGGTGATGGGCCAAAACCAGAGGGCGCACCAGTAATCCATGACCAGCTTCAGGCGGCGGTAGGGCGTCGCGAGGTCGTCGTCCTGATTGAGCAGGTGTTGGGTACGGAGGGCTTCCTTTTCAGCCCGGGACAGCCGCTTTTTCTCACCTTCCATGGCAGGCCAGAGGGCGAGCGGATCCTCCGTGCGGAGGCGGTCTTCAGCCATCAGCTTCGCGTGCTCGGCCCAAAGGGTGTCGATGGCCGTGGAAAGCTGGCGCAGACGCTGAATCTCGTGCGATTCCAGCGGCTGGGTGAATTCATTCCGCCATGACTTGAGGCGTTCGAAGTGCTTCGGGTAGAGTTGATTGGCCGCTGACTTCTTGCCACTGCTGTAGTCCGCCATGCCGGGATCTGGCAGTAGGAAATGGTAGATCTCGTTCTCTCCGCGGGCGGGTTTCAGTGGATCGAGTCGCTGAGGAGCGGTTTTGTACCAGAGACTATCTTTGACCTGCTTCGTCAGACGAGCGGCCGGATAGACCTCCCGACGTGCACCGACTAGGCTGTTGCCGGTGAAGAGCTGGTAGCCGAACCAAGGCACCCGTGCCGCCTTAGGGGGCTGGCCGGGTTCGGTGGGCTCACCGTAGATGGCATTCAGCCAGAGGCTGACCTCGGCCAGCTCCGTGGCAATGGGATTGAGGTCCACGCCGAAGGCATTGCGGTCCGCGATGTACATGCGAACCTTTTGCAATTCGGTGGTGTAGAGGTCGTGCGGGATACGCCGCTTCAGCTCTGCCTGCTTACGCTCCAGGTAGGCCTCGGCGAGCTGGTTGACGGCTTCATTGATGAACGCCGCGCTGCCCATGGCGGGCTCGCAGATGGTGACCTCGACGATTTGATCTGCTGTCTTGTCTTTGAGCAGTTCCTTGAGCGCATACTTCACCAAACAGCGGGTGAGCACTTGCGGGGTGTAGTAGCTGGCGCTCTTCTGCCGGTCCCGCCCGGCGAGGCGATAGATGAAGGTGTCGCGTGGGTATTTGCGCAGCGTCAGACGGCCAAGGTCATCTTTGTCGTGGACGCGTTCGCTGACTTTATACTGATCAATCCGGCTGGCCGGGACGAACCAGGCACTATCCATGACATCGGCGGACGAGGCGGAGGCTTCGCTGCTATCGGCATCACCAGTATCATCGGCATCGTTGTCATCATGACCCTCGTCGTCGGCATCGGCGTCGTCTTCGGACGCCTCCTTCTTTTTCTTCTTGGGCTCCGGCTGTACTTCGCAAAGGTCTTCCGGGGCAAAGAAGCCGCGGTAGGAGAGCAGGGCCTCATACACGGCACCGAGTTGGTTGATGGAAAGAAGCTGATAGCTAACGCGGCCCTTCCGTTTCCCCTGGGAGAGGGACATCATCCGGACAACCTCCTGCCAGACATGGTTTGGGAACACAACCTGATTCAGCAGCGGGGTGGCCTGAGGATCGAAGAGCTTGCTGTCGAGCGGGGCGAGGGTGAAGGCCTCCTTGACGCTACCCGCCTGCAAGGTGGGTGCATCAGTGGCACCGCAGCCTTCGCTGATGAGGGAGAAGAGACGACGAAGGGTGGCATCGAAGAACGTCCCGTTTCGTGAGGCAGTGGTGTTCAGCGGGACAAGCTCCAAATCCCGCAGGGACTCAAGGCTGTAGCCCTTGGCATAAACCTCGCTCTTCTGGATGGGCACGTAGCCGAGCTCTGGCCGGGCCTCGATGTAGAACATGAACATCAGGCGGTAAACCATGCGCAGACACTCCAGACTGAGCTCGCCGGCATCGACTGCGTCCTTGCCGGTATAGAAGCCCTGTTTGCTGGCCTTCGCTTTTTCCCGGAGCTGATTGACCGCTTCGTTCCCGAGAAGTTCGATGGCAGCGCGAAGTGCATACTTCAGATCTTCGCTAACCCCGAAAGCGTGCTTGTGCGCATTTTCATCGAGTCCCTCCAGAAGGCTGGTCCCTTGGTCAGGAGCAAGGCTGTCGCGGTGCAACAACGCAGCAGCTGCCTGCAGGGTGTAAGCATCTTTGCGATCGAGGATCTCCGTCCAGTCGAAACGGAGGAGGCGGTTGTTTGGCCACTTGTAGCGGTCCAGCAAAAGCCACTCAGTCAATCCGGCGAGGATGATGTAACGCGGAGGGTGCTCGGCACCGAAGAGAGCCTCTGAGACCATGTCCAGCCAGGTCAGGCCATCGAGGGCCTTGGGAACCTCCAAGCCGCCGTAGTGCAGCGGTTTGAGCTTCTGGTCGAGCACAGCTTCTTCTTCATCGCCTGGTTCGTAAGCGGGGACAATAAGCAGCCGGGGCGCCTGATGGGCCTCTCCAACAACGGTCCAAACGGGCACGGGCATGCCAGCCACCAGTTCCACCTGCGAGGGCTTCAGTGTGTAACCAAGCGCCGCAAGTAGTGGCGCGTGAAGATCCGCGTGACTTTGCAGGCGGTCTGCATCCTCACGGCAGCGGGCGTGTGACGCGAGCCCGGCGAACCATTTGCCACCCAGGCCACCAAGTTTTCGGAAGGGTGCGCGGGCAGCAGCCTTTTCCCCCTCAGAGACGGCGGCATCCTCCGCTGCCTGCCACTTCTCGATGAGCGCGCGGATGTCCCCCTTGAACACCTCGGCCAGGTAGTGGTGGCCATAGAACTCGTTTTCGTTCGCGATGCCTGCGAAACTTTGAATGGTCTGAGCGACGGACATGGGGGAGGAATATAGGAGGAAGGGGGCTTTATGCCGATGGGTGAAGCTGACGGAGCGCAGACGCGATGTCTTGGAGAAAGCTTGCGCCATCCAAGGATGTGCCGGTGTCCTGGCGCTTGATCAGATATTCGGTTTTCCACCTGGGTTCAGTGGCAAATCCGGCTATCTGCAGGGATTCGATAAGTGTGGTATCCAAGTTTTTTGTGGGAATCCAGAGGGAATAGCCGATGTCGTTTTGGTCCTGGCAGTAGAGCCTGAAATCAATGAGGTTTCCTTGGATTTGGCATTGAAAACAGAGGTGAGGCTCGTCTTCAGACCCCGTCTCATGATTGGCCTTGGTGAAGACTAAGGGTGCGAAACGATTGGGGTTTCCTGTGAGGTTCTCATCGATTTGTAGTTGGAACGTGAAAAGCTCCGCATAGCTCCCGCTACGACGCTGCCCACTGAGGAGGAAAACGCGAGGTGAAGGCACCTCACGATCTTCAAAACGGATCAGGCGCTGATGGCAGTAAGCCCAAGCCTTTGGCAGATTGCAGAGTGTTTGTCGCCAAGGTTCAGGAGGAGGCGTTTGTGCAACTTCCTCCAAAGAACAGGTCGCCAATCGGTCCCAAAGATCCCTGAGATAGCGGCGTTTTCCGTCGTTCGGGTCTCTCAGTAGCCTTTTCCAACTAAGGCTACTCGTGCGTTCGTTTTCCAGAAACGAACGAGAGGACCCGCCATGCCGAAAGAAGTAAATGCCAGTGGCAAGCAAGGCTCGTTCCCAGAGAAAGTTCGGCTTTGCGTTGAGACCGTCTGGATCGAACATCTCCTTTGCCCGATCCAGATAGGTTTGGAATCGGGCCTGTGATTCGGCATGATTGACTGTAGCATCTGTGGCATCAGAGAACTCGAGGAGAAAGCCAATCTGAGCACGGAAGTATAGGTGACCTTCGGCTTTTTCAATGAGCGGCCACCAGCCATCTTTGTCAGCTAGGATCAACTTGGCCTTGAGACGTTCTTCCTTGGTCTGGGCTTCATTGAAGCCGGTAAGCTTTCCTTCGGCCCCCGCGAGGAAGGCTAGGATGCCTTTGTCCTTGCGGCCATTCATGAGATGGTCCAGACCGGACAGCATTTCAAGAAAGGTATCGGCCCTAACCTCGCTATTGAGAACCAAGTTGCGGACTACGCGGTTCCATTCCTTAAACTCAGCACGGTGTGCCTCGTCGAGAACAGGACCATGGCTGGTGAGAAAACGCACGCAGGCCGCGAATTGCAGGAAGTCGGTGAGGAAGGGATGCTTACTCTCGCGGCCAACTATGCGGTCGAGCAGGCTGCCCTCTCCAAACCAGGGACTGTGGTAGAGAATGAAATTCTTGGCTGGGTCGGAATCATGTTCCTTGCAGGATTCACAGGCTTCCAGCACATGGATGAGGTGGCAGGTGAATTTCGTGGTGAGCCAACCACCGTTCTGGAAATCGTCGTAGTCGGGCTCTGCTGTGCTCAAGGACTGAACATAAGCAGAGTCCATTTTGGCAGCGTCTTCTTTCGTTATCTTCTTTTCCTTGTCTTCTCGAGTAGGCTGCAATGATACCATGGCGACAGCGCGGAAAAGGCTGATGAATGCCTTGTCAATGGAACTGGTGTCGTCGGAGTCGCTCTCCATCGGGCCGTAGCGATCCCAGATGAAGTCGAGCCACTTGGTGTCGATGTGGTCTGCGAAGTCCTTGGCGGTTTTGACGGTGAAAGGGCCGATCTGTTCGGCATTCGGGAAATCTGTTTCCAGGAGTTTGCCAAACCGCGCCTTGAAGGTCTCGAAGGTAGAAAGCGGACGCCCACGGGCGTTCATGCGCAGGTAAAGGTCGTCATGGAGTCCGACGGCTTCGAGATCAAGCCTCTGGAATGTGATCCGGTCGCCCCCCATGAGATGATGGAAGGAGGCTTCCGGGTGATTTTTGAAATGCTCGTGGATGGCGTCGAGCATCACCAGCGCACCAGCGACGCTGGGGTCTTGTTCCCAAATCGAACGGAACCAGAACTGCTGCCGAAACCACTCCGTCGGCTTGATGGTTTTCCATTCGTCGGCGGATGGCGCGTGTTCCAGTTCCACCAGCGACTGAAAGAACGCGCGACCACCAGGACGGACCTGGTAGGTGAACTTAGGTTGCCGGAAAGCGTTTCTGAAAGCGCCCTGGAACTCCCCAAAGCATCCGTCACGCGCGGCGAGAGACCAGTGCAGGAGGAAGAGCGTGGTGAGGCGTTGCTGGCCATCCAAGGGGCAGAAAGCTCTGACGCTGTCCTCATCTTGCTTGATGCCATAGATGAAGTCGAGATGGAGCTGTTTGCCGCTTGGCATCAATGATTCCTGAATGTCAGATAAAAAACGATTCCGGGAATTCACCCATGATGGCCGACCCTGAGCGTAGTCGCGCTGGATCATGGGAATGCGGATGCCGCCGTCATACTCCGCGACCAACCCCGCCAAGGTGAATCTCTGCATCGAGGTGTCTGTTGTCATTGTGGGTTTCTTGCTTCTTCACCGAAAAATGTTTCCAGCGTTTCACAAATGGCAGCTTCGTGCGCGTCTCCGTCCTGAACGATGTCCCATTGGCGCAGGTTACCGGCGTTCTTGCTGAAGACCTTCAGGAAAAGGTCCCGAGTGCAGGGCAGGATGAAGGTGCCTTCGGGGCGCTCTGGCTTGAGGATTGCGGCACGTTTCACGACAAAAGGGGCGTTCCCGTAGCTCCTGTTGGTCGGGGCGTCGAGAAGGGTCAGGTTGCCGATGCCGTTGATTTCGGCATCCTCGCTCTCAGGTTCACGGAAGTAATCCCGGATTTTTATCGCTAGTTCCTGGAACTCCACGGTGGAGTCCGGCTTTGCAAAATCGTCGATCCGGGCAATCAGATCGGACGCCGATAGCTTGCCAGTGCCTTCTTGTCCAGGTTCCCCCTGTTCGTTCCTGGGTGATGGCATGTAAGCATCATGCTCAAGTTCGGTCCTGCATGCGGCAAGCCATTTCTCTTGGCGCGGTCTGTCCTTCAAGCCATCTCCGGCCTGTGATTGGACATGTTCAATATCCCAGCCAACTTTTGTATCGTGATACAGGTGGAAGGGGAATCGGACCTGCAAACCCTTGGTCCGTATCAGGGTGGCAATGTTGAAAAGTGCGATGGTTCGACGTGTTTTCAGCTTGGTGTCAAAGTTGAGCTCTGACAGAAGGCCTGTGACAGATTTACTTGCTGATTTCTCAATCAGCTCCTTGTGGATGAGTTTGCGGAGGTGGGCCGCGAAGTCCTTTTTCGTGAGTTTCTTGGCCTCTTTCAGGAGTGCGAGCAGGGTAGCGGTTGATTCAGTGTCCAGGATGGTGGTGACATAGCCGACGAGGTGGAAAAGCTCCGGGTCGCGATGCCATTCCTCCAATTGCTCGAAACAGGCGACGATGTCCTTCCAGACATCGGTGGGTGTCTCGGCTGAAGCCCCGGTTAGCCTCCTTTCGTAATGGGTGAAAAGATGGGTGTTTTCATCTCCCTTGGGGGCAGGCGGTGCGCACAACTCGAATAGCAGGCGGATGCGCCCGGCCTCAGGTGCCGTTTGCTTTGAAACAAAGCCCCAGAATCCGGGTTCTTGCAGCGCGCTCTCGATGCGGTCCCATTCCAAAGCCATCCGATGCTGGAAGGCTCCGTCCGCAAGTTTGCCTGCCTCTCGGCTGCGCAGAAACAGAGCGCGGATCAGTTCCTCGCCAGTCAGCGGGATCTTGCCGACATTGAGCCGGGTGAAGGCAGCGACCGCATCGTCACCTTCCTGGAGGCGATACCAGATGAAGCGGACATTGCGGCCAAGGGGATTGGTGTCGGTCAGCAGAGTCCGGAACTTCCCGTGCATACATTCACAGCAGCCGGTGAACCACTCCTGAATCTTCTGATGGGCATGGTAGATGTGGTGGAAGTCGATGTTGGGTTGCTTCTTCCCATTCTTAATGGCCTTGGGAGCTTTAAGAAATTCCTTGGAGAGCTCCCGGGTTTCATAGCTCAGCCCGTAGGGTTCTTGGTTGTTGAGGACGTTCCAGATGAGGAACAGGGTGGTGAGACGCTGCTGGCCGTCCACAACCTCCCATTCGGAGGGATGGTCCTTGGACTTCGTCACCACCAGCGGCTGGAGGCAGTAAAAGGGACGACGATCCAGATTGCTTTCAAGGAATTCCTTCAAGTCATCCAGCAGCTTTTCGACATCAGCCTTTTTCCAGCGATAGCCTCGCTGATATGGAGGAATACGGAACGCGGCCGTGGTCAGGCAGCCCACTGGAAGTGTTCCGATGGCGAGTGTTTCCAGATTCATTTTGGAGTCATTCTTCATCACTTGGTCACAGCGGCGAGGACCTGGATGAAGGGTTGAGGCTCGGTGGTCATGGTGTCCAAGACCCATTGGCGATATTCGTCAAAGACCTTGCGGATATGCTGGGTGCGCTGCTCACGCTTGGTGCGCTTGAACTGCTCGGCCTGCTGACTGGCGAAGAGTCGGAGTTCGAGCTGCTCGAACTGTTTTCCCTGCAACTTCTCCAACTCGGCCAAGGTGCCTGCGAGGCGCTGGTTCATCTCGGCTGAGAAGGTCTTCTGGCGATCAACCATGAACTTGCGCATGGCGGTGACTCCATCAGGAAGGTTCGCCTGTAGCGAAGAGAGATCGGGTTTTTGGTCCTTGTTTGGGAGCAGTCCGGCACCAATCCCGGTGTGGGCGACGAAGTCAGGAAAGGCCTCCAGGGTCCATTGCCCGGCTGAGTGAACAGCCACACGCCATTCGACCATGAGGGGCTGGCCTTTGCGGTTCGGAATCAGTCCCATGAGGATGAAGGCCTGCGATCCTTCGTCCATTTTCTGGCATTGGATGACGGGAGCACGATGGCGACCGAAGGCGGTCAACACCCGCTCGGACAACCACTCCAGAATGGGATGCTGAGGCCAGAGGTAGTGAACGGCAGGCCAGGTGTCATCCTCGGCCTTGGCTTGCCTCGCCAGTTCAATGGCGGCGGCCATCTGCTCCCGGCTGGCCGTGAGGGTGTAGCGGTGACCGCTGTCCCGGGCCTCAAGCGGGAGTGATACTCGAAGACGTTCCTGAAGGTCTAAGGGCGCGGTCAAGGAGAGGGTCTGGCTGCTATCGACCGGAGTGAAATCGGCAATCGGCGTGGGATTGGAGAGCTGCTGCAGAGCGGTCTTGGCGAAGTCGTAGTCGCTGCTCACCCCTTTGCTTCCGAAGAGGGACGGCGGCTCGGAAATGAAGTCCGTGCTAGGCTTGACTGCTTCCTCGGCTGGGGTCGCCTCCGCCTGGGCAAAAAGATGGAGCAACCATTCTCCCGCGTTGTCGGCGTCGGCAGACTCAGGTTCGGAAGTGCTGGCAGCCGCAGCGTCGAGTTTTTGATCAAATTCTTCAGGGGTGATACCGGCAGCCATGAGGTCGGCCACTTTGGCTGCCTCTTTGTCCGGATCATAAACATCCAGGAAGCAGGCGGGGTCACCGAGGTTCTTGTTCGCCTGCTCGTCCTTGGTCTGAAGGATTTCGAGAATCCGCAAGTCCCCTTTGATCTTCTCGACGTTGGTGCTGGTAAAAAGGTAGGTGATCCGTGGCTGGTGTTTTTGTCCGTAGCGATCCACGCGACCGTTGCGCTGCTGGAAAACCATGAGGGACCAGGGGAGATCAAAGTGAACCAGACGATGGCAGAAGTAATGGAGGTTCAAGCCCTCCGACGCGACGTCTGAGCAGAGCAACACGCGGACCGGATCTTCTTTGCGGCCGAAACGGTCCACAAGGTCTTGCTGCTCGGTGTCCGACATCTGTCCGTGGAGGAGTTCAAAGCAGGACTCCTTGAGGCCAAGGGCACGCGGCAGGGCCTGCTTGAGCCAGTTGAGTGTCTCTATTCTCTCCGAGAAGATCACGAGGCGGTCTGAGGTATTGGCGGGGTCCCAGCAATACTCGGCGCTCTTCAGTTGCGCCACGATACGCTGGAACTTGCTGAAGTGAGGGGTGTCGATTTTCTCCAAGGCATCGGCAAACTCCCGGAGGGCGGTGACCTCCGAGCATTCATCAGGCGATGAATCAGCTTTGGCTTCCAGGAGTCGAATGCGACGCACTGCAGAATCCAAGGCGGCAGCAGGGCTGGAGAAGATGGCCTTTTGCATGGCGATCCTTTGCAGCTCCTGCTGCTTGCCACCCTGGTGCTGACCTTTCTGGGTAAATGGAATCGCCAGTAGGGCCTCATAGGCGGCTTCCTCCTGCGGGCTGGCCTCCTGCTTTAACTGCTCGGTAATTCGCTCTTGAAAGTCCTCGCTGACCTGGTCGCGAATGTCCTTTTTGAAGCGACGAACAACAAGCCCCTTATGCTGATAATCTTCAGGCGTGTAATCATCAGGATCGCTGATCGCCGTGGGATCCAGCAAGCTCATCAAGGAGGCAAAGCTCCGTGCAGAGCCGTCATGAGGCGTGGCCGATAGCAGGATCATCGTGTCCGACCTGCCCGACAAGAGACGGGCAAGCCGGGCACGGCGCGACAGCCCATCCTCATGGCCACGGGCGGCCACGTTGTGGCACTCGTCGATAATGATGATGTCCCACCAGGCGTTCTCGAGGTAATTGCGATACTCCAGATTGCTCTTCAGCGTATCGATCGAGATAATGGTGCGGTCGTAGTAATTGAAGGGATTGTGGTTGCTCGGGATGTTGTTTCTGACCCGCTGCAACCCGACGGAGTCAAGACGGACCAGAGGGATGGAGAACCGGCTCCAGAACTCCTTCTGGAACTGGGTGAGCATGCTCTTCTGCGTGATGACCAGAATGCGCTGCCCCCGGCCTCGCTGGATCAGCTCAGTGGTCAGAATCCCAGCCTCCAGGGTCTTCCCCAAACCGACCGCATCGGCGATGAGAATGCGCTGCCGTGGCTGCCTGAGTGCCTGAAGTGCAGGATCCAACTGGTAGGGCACAAGGTTCATCACCGCACGATGCCCAAGATGAATCCGGTCGTCATTCGGCGTGCTGCGCCGCAGCTGTGCCTCCAGGTAGAGAAAGGTACTGTTGAAGTGTGAGCTCGAGTCGTTCACCAACTCCGTCTTGGCCGGATCAAGGACAACGATTTCCGCCTCCAACTCCGTTAAAAACTGGGCCGAACGGCCGCGGACGAGTTCGGAAACCCCATCGCACGAGAGCATGTATCCACCATCGCTCGAGGGGTCGACTCGACGGACGAGCCATTCCTCGTCACGAACAACAACACGGGCACCGGGGGCGTAGGGAAGCATGGTTTGAAGATCAATCTTGCAGGTCTAGAGAGAAGAGAATGGAACGTGACTTAAGCCTCTTATAGGCAGGCGCACTCGCTCGAACAAGAAGCATTCGGACTTTCGCTCGCGGCGTAGATGTGACGTTCGAATTAGGGTGGAAAGGGAGTGTGAGGCCGGTCGCGCAGGTATTGTGTTCGGAATGAGAGAACAGGAAGGCAGCATGGATCAGTCGACCAACCTCACCAAGCAGAGAGGCCAAAGATTCAAGGATGTTGCATGTGCCTGGACGTCGGGTCTCTGCCGCAGCTCGCTTTTTGTGGCGCTCAAAGCTGGATTCAGGTCCGGAATCACCATGGAAGCGGAACCGGATGCGGGGTTGGCACTTCGTGCCGCGATCATGATTTGCTGAGGTGACAGGGGGCGCAACACGGCACCCACATCGCTCACCGCATAGGCGAGGATCAGGTCAGGCCCTGTCCATTCTTTGGCACTCTTCCAACGCGCCGCGAATACGACCCACCACGATTCGCCGTGCTGTTCATCAAGAGGGCGTTTGATGGTGTAACAACCGCTGCCTCCGTTGGCCTGCAACGCGACGCGGAAGAACCAGTCGGTAACGCTGTCTCCAAAGCCGGCAAGACTGGGTTTGATCTCCTGACCGCGCACCCGTCCAAGCACGTTACCTCGAACGCCGGCGAAGATTTCACGGTCGAACACCAGATGGCACTCACGACTCGGTCGAAGGCCTCCTCGGAACGCCGTTGGCAAGGTAAAATGATAAACGCCTTTCAGGAACTTGTTTTCCGACGTACGCGTCTCGCGAAGCACGATGTCATGTCCCGCAGCAGCCCAAGCAAAGGCCTGCCGGAAGTCATCGCTAGTCAGCGCAGGCGCGCCTCGACCGTAGTGCTCAGGCATGCCCAGCGATTCAAGGAACAAAGAATCCAGCGAAGATTTGCGTTTCAGCAGCGACTGGACGGCCTCGTCGACAGCTGTATCGACGACCTTTGTGTCTGCCCCCCAGGCGCTTTGTCGTATGATCTCGGGCACGTCGATGGCCTCATGGATACTGCCGAGGATCATTGTGCGGTAGTCCTCGTCAGCGACAAGTCCCATGCTGGCTTGGACAGCGTTGAGCTTGGCTTCAATCTTGAGGGCGATGGTTGTATCCCAGCTTTCAGGAGCCTTCAGATTGGCCACCCGAACTTTGAACTTCTGGCCGTAACGATCCAACCTTCCAATCCGCTGAAGCAAGCGCATGGGGTTCCACGGAAGGTCATAGTTGACCATTAAGTGACACTGCCGGTGCAGGTTTGCACCTTCGCTTCCGGCCTCGGTGGAAATTAAGATGGTGCCGTCGGCCTCAAAGGCCATGCGTTGGTCTCGCCGCTCATCGAGGCTCAAACCACCGTGAATTTGCATCACGCGCTCACCGGCCTGAGTGAGACGTTCTGCAAGCCACGCCTGAGTCACTCGATACTGAGTAAAGATCAGGATGCGGTCACCCGGTTCCCGGAAACCATTGCCGGGCTGGACGAGTTCCTGGAATGTATTCCACTTGCTGTCCGAGGTCACTGCATCCACTGCCGCCATAACCTCTGCGAGAGCCTGCCGCTCAGGCGTGCCGCCTACAAACGCGAACTCACCCCCCATTGAGGCGGCTTCTTCTCCCAACGAAACTGTGCTTGGACGACCACCAAACCTCTTTTCCATCGCTGCCTTGAGCGCTGCCCAACTGCTGGCGGCAATTTTCTGAAACGTATGCATCGCCAGGGCGCGCACGAGAGCTTCCCCCTTCGTTTCTTCAAATACCATCTCCGACTGGACATATCTCTCCAAACGTTTCAGGGCCGCCTTCTCAGGGACAGAAAGAGGGACATCAAGAGTCCTCGTCTCGTGGCCGAGAAACATGGGCTTGCCGTTCCAGTCCACGGCACGCTTTTTTGCAGTCCGTGTCAGACACTCTTCGAGTGTCTTGTTATCGTTGAGAGCGCCACCAGGCTGGACAGCAACCTCGGCATCAATGAGGTCGGGACGCGCAAGTTGAAGCAGGTAGCCAAAGCGCAAGTCATCGCCCTGATGAGGTGTGGCACTCATGAGAAGAATACGTGGCGAACGTGGGCTGCCATCGCTGTTGTTCTCCCAACTCACGAGGTGTTCCTGGGCAAGCCATTCGACAAAACGATAGTTTACCGTGCGGTAAAGATCGTTGCTCAGAAACTCGCGACGAGCAGTCAGTCGATGGGCCTCATCACACACGACGAGATCAAACGGTGGAATGGCTTTTAGCGTGTCTCGCAAGCGCTCCTGCTTTAAGGTGTCCAACGAAGCCAGCACCAGCGAATGAGAGTCCCACGTCGATGCTCGATCCACGTTGAAGTTACGTCCGGCGATGTCGAAAGTTAATCCGAAGTGCTCGTCCATTTCGTCCTGCCACTGCAACACCACCCCGGCTGGACACAGGACCAGAACGCGAGCCTGTGGGTTTCGTTGCCTCAGGGAAGCTATGATGAGTCCTGACTCAATCGTCTTGCCCATGCCCACATCATCAGCCACCACATGGCCGAAACGTTTTCCGGAAAGCACTTTCTCAAGCAGGAATGCCTGATGCGGCAGAGGCATGGCGAAGGATCGAATGAAGGCGGCGGTCTGGCTGTTCTCCGCCATGACAAGGGCTGCGCTCAAGCGTCGTTGAAGCTCTTCCACGCCTCCCAAGTCATGCGCGGAGATCACCTGCCCACCAACAAGCTTGGTCGCAATCTGTAATGCCTGCTCTGGCACTGCGACGAGCCGCGGCACCCACTCAAACTGCACCTGGCAGGTGCGTTCGTCGGTGAGCATGCTCTCCTCGATCAGACGAACAATGCCATAACCACGCTCAGGCTTGTCGGGCTGATAGACGCGGTCATTTGGTTGGATGGGGGCGGGAGTGTTCATTTTGGGTTCTGGAGCGCATACCACTGAAGCGGGAGATCCAAAAATGGAAGCAGCTTGTCGGCTTCATTGCGCATGTTGTCGCAAACCGTGTTGCTCAAGCTGACAAGATTATCAAAGGCATAGCTCCGGCGCTCCTTTTCATCAAGCCAGCCAAGCCTGAAGGCAATACGCCTTGCAGGGCTGTTCATGTAATAGCAGGCTCTGTTAAACCGATCATCAGGCAAGACAGCGAGTCGCCGAAGCTCGCGCATGACAAACAAGAGGGGGGCCGACATGCTCTGTCCAATGACCCCCGTCCATCTTTCGAACCCGGGTTCTTGCATGGCGAGCGGCACGTTTCCGGAACGGAGAAATTCAACCAATTGTGTGCCATTGACATCGCTGCACGCCACCAGTCTCATCAACTCTGCAGGCAGATGGTTCCTAAAGACAAAGAAGTGCATTTTACGAAAATCGTAAAACACCCTTCTCCAAAGATCCGCATCTTCGCCACCTGCATTGGCGTCGCGAAACGACTGATGGATCACATTCTCGAAGAAAGCATCTAATCGTTGGTCAAACCCGCTGGACTCCGCCTCCGCCAAAGTCTTCGGGATTGTGGCACCCCAGAATTCTGCGTCCAACCTCCTTCTCCAGAATGGAATGATTCGCGAGGTCGGACTGACGCCCAAGGGAACGCTCAGGGAGCAACCGAGGCACAGCAGCCGATACCAGTGTTCCTTCCCCGCAAGGGAATCGACATCTCTCAGCAAAGAGCCCAGATCGACACCACCGGCAACGCCCGGGAATACCAGTTCGCGGAATTCACCAGAGACCGTGAACTCATTCGTAGCTTCGAGCTCGTGCCCGTCCCAGGCCTGAACGATCTCGTCAATGGTTAGCAGACGCTCACCGTCAGGGCCTTGGATTATATCCAAATACGGGGTGGCCGCTTCCGTGTATTCGACACCGTCCCTATCCGCATCACGGATTTTGGCTTCGCGAAAGCGATTTCGCACGCGATTCTGATCCTCCTGAAGAAGTTCCAAAAATGGCGAACTCTCAACAAGGGCCTTCCTCGTTTCCGAGGCAAGGCGCCGGGCGGACTCCACCGCCAAATCATCATCGGACGCAAGGAAGCGCAGAGCCGCCGCAATTCGCACGCTGTCAGAAACCACGACGCTTTCCGAAATCCATCCGGCCACTTCACCTTCATCAATCTTCATCTCTTCACGGCAGAGCCGGAAGAACTCGAGAGATTCGGTGGCCGAATAAGCTGAACCAAGGCATCTCTCTTGCGGAGCCAAGCCCGCGCGCAGTCCCTCGTACCCCTCCGCCGACGGTATCAGGAGCGCGTCGGGTTCGACCCATTCTCCAGATTGGTTTTCGAACAAAAACCCGCCGAGGCAATCTCTCAATTCATCTTCCTCCAGCAAAGGCCACTCATATCGGGCTTCGTCGTCGTCCTCTCTCTTGAAAACCTGCCTCGAGAAGTGGACACCCAGGCGGGCACCCAAGGAAGGAGTGATACGGCCCATAGCACCAATCAGCCGATTCAAGACAAACGGCACCGCTACCGGGCAAAGCCCCACGCTTGTAGCGCTAAGATGCCTGTTGAGTGCGTCGCCGGTGCTCAAACAGACCATCTTCTCGGCCGTAGCACCCAACTCGGATTCCATGTGCAGCCACTCTGGCCAGGTCGCGGCTTCGGCGAAAAAGTCGTTTCCCTGCTTGGACTCGAGGAATCCACTAGTTTGATAGGCTGCCGTTTCGGCGCTGACGAGCGTCTCAAGAGTGCCTGGCATTCCATTGGGAATCACCCGACGGTGGAGCACAATCCCAGCATAGCCTCCAAGGCATCCGGCAGGCCAGATCGCACGAGTCAACCGGCCTTTCGCCTGCGAATCGCCCTTTGGGGTGTGAAGGGCTCCGAACAAGGCCCAAACGGATTGCCAGAAACCAGCGGGGTCGATTCGTTCGTCGCCAAGTCTCCGTCCCAAGTCATCGCCCAATTTATGACACCATTCGAGAAACTCGGCGAGTGCCCCTGACGCTTCCAAAAACAAGGCCGCGTTTTTCAGTTCGGCCGCCTCGCCGGAACCGAGTTTGGTGCGGCCGGGATCTGGATCAAACGGGCCATTTACCGCAAACCCAAGGTCGTCAGCCTCCTGCGTTGGGGCCGTGATCCAGAGGCAGGGCAGACTGTTCAGTTTTGCCAGTCCCGCCTCGGTCATCCCGAAAACCCATGACACATCGCGGGCAGTGATTCTCAGGATGGAACCTGCACCATCGATCGATCCGACCTCCAGCGCCCACGGACCTTCGTCGTGCTTGAGCTGTGGACGCCAGGCATAGGTGCGTGAAACACCACCGTGAATGATGCGAACCTCGCGAACCTGTTTGGCAAAGACAGGAAGGTAGGGTGACAGCAATCGAAAACGCGAGTCAAACACCCGCGTCTCGAGAGGCAATTCGATCGCGGTTCCGCCTGTCTGTCCAGGTGCTTGGTCGTGCAGCCAGGCCTGCAAACGGGCTGTGCAATCTGCATTCAGGGGGCGCGGGTAGATCGCGCCGACAAGGTCAAAGGCAAGGTCCTTGCTCAACAGGAGGGGCTGCCTCGTGACGAGGAAAACACTCTTGAACCCGAGCCCAAACTTGCCGGTTACAAGATTGCCGCCGTCCTCCACCTGCTTGTCCGAGCCATGGAGTATGAGCATTTTCACGAGATCTCGGCTGCGCGAGCGCGAGGCATCACCTTCCGCCCCGGCAGGGTCATTAATTGGTCTTCCCCAGTGTGCAAAGCGCGCTGCTATTGCCTCAAACTCCGCCACAAAAACCCTTTGCTGCGAGTGATCAGGTCCAAGCTCCGCGAGCGCATCATCGGCATTTTGAAACAGCTCAAAAGGCACCGACTCAGGCCGGTATTGCTCACGCTCGATGCGCGACTTCATCGCCTCGACCAACTGCCACTGCACCTCGTTGTCCTGTTCCAGAACCGATCTTAGCAGCTGCAAGCCCTCGTCCTTGCTTTTCCTGGCTTCCAGTTCCCGGGCATTGTGGTCGCCCATGTCGTTCTCCTTCTCCTCGCGCGCCTGCGCCTCGAGGCTAGTCGCCTCGTCCAAGCAACGTATCGCAGTTCCAAGATCGCTCCCCGGCTGCGGCCGGACCCCGAGCTGGCTGAGATGTATCTGCGCCGTTCCAAGGATTTCCTGTTGCGCCCGGCCAAGGCTAACCTGTCCTAGGCCCGCAATCTTATCGATCAGAGCCCTCACACTCCCATGTGATCCATTTACGTGGAAAACTTCATCAAGCAGCTGCTGAATCGTTCTCGCCAGACGATCACGCATCTGAGAGTCGGTCGAATGACGGAACGCCTTGGGATCGCAAAGTTGAAAGTGGTGGCGAACGCCTCGTTTCTCCCGATCCACAAAGAACCGGTTGCGCCACCATTGCGCCGGGTCGGTATCGGACTGCGGAACGAGAAACGTTGCTTGATCCATGTCCAGCGGGGCGTCAAAGGGCTCCCCGTTGAGAGCCGCGATCTCCGAGGTTTCGCCGTCCGTCACCGCACAGGAATATGAGCAGGCATCCACCCGGTTGCGTGGACTGATGCCCGGCCCGCCGGGGCCGCAAAGTTCATCACGAATCGTTGCGGTCCGCCTACCAGTGAACTGGTCGGCGAGGCCGCGCACGGCCGGACTGTCGCCAAGCAGAGCGACGAAGATGCCCCATAGCCGCCCAGGCAACGATTCAGAGAAGTGGCAGCCATACTGCTGGAGCAGACTCGCCAACTCCTGGTCGTTGAACGCCTCGTCAATCGCGACCCCGGGAAGCCGGTCTTCCACCCCCGCTCCGCCTTCGAACCCCAGCGCAGCGACCACGTCCGCATCCGCAAGAGCGCGCCTGGCAATGCCCATGATCGGAACCGCGAGTTTCGCGACACTGGTCCACTCACCTTCCTGGTTCAGAAGGAAAAAATCAGGATCGTTGGCATAGGCTTCGTTCCACCTACCGTTCTTCCTCGCTGCCTTGAGATACGCATGGAACACATTTTTCACCTTCTGCTTGGTGATCGCGTCGGCTGTGCCATGCCGGTCCCTGAGAGCCTCTAGGGCGGTGTCGTAACGTTCAGCATCTTTTCCAGACCATTCCTTTGAAAACACAGCTGCGACCTTCGCTGCCCACGCCTGTCTTTCGGCCAACGCCCCAGCGTTTGCGACGTCGTGCCCTACCCTCGTCCAAAGTGCTCGGACCAGATGAACGGCCAGGGATGCGTCATCCTCGACACCCTCAAGGGCCTCAAGCACCTCTCCAAGCCGATCAACCTGAACCGATTTCTCGATGCCCAGATGCAGTCGCGAGCTCGATTTGAAAGTTTGCTCCAGTAGAGTAATGGCGTCTTCGCCCTTGGGCAAAAAGGTTTTCAGCGTGTTCCATGCCTTCTCATTGGCTTCGTTTGCCAGATCCACGGCGATCATCCGGCGCGTCACACATGGCCAGTCTTTCGGTTGATGCCGCATCATTAATTCGATTGCGGCCTCCGCCCCCTCCATCCAGAGCAACTGACCCACCTTTGCTGGAGCCCCATCAATTACCGGAAGCCAAGCCACGGACTTCAGTGCATCGGCCGCCTCCTTCACCGGGGTGCCCCGCGAAAGGGCGTGCAAGATCAATTTGGCGAATCGTAACGGGCGCTCCTGCCCACACGCGAGCTTAATGATGCCATCTTTGTCCAGAATCGCTTCTTTGAAGAGCAGCTTCTGCCGGGCTTCAATCCCTGGGTCATCAGACCTCCCAACAATCCTGGCTGTTCGGCAAAGTTCCTTCCACTCGCTTTGCAGGGCGGGGGGAGGAATGTCTCCTTTCTCTGGAGCCAGCCACACGCCATCGACAATCGTGGTGTATTGATTCTCCCCGTGCCGGTGGATCTTCAACCTGCGAAGGAGGTCATGGTCAGCGTGGGCATTTAAGTGAGCCTCCGGCCTGAGGTTGTTCAACAGGAAGTCGTGATGGGCCTCCAACCGAAGCAGAGCAAGATCGTTGGCCGCTGGTCGGCAAAGCTCGCGAAACGCATCGGCGCCACAGACACGCATCTTCAGCTGGGATTTCTGATTATCGTTGATTCCGCCCCCATAGGCGTCCGGCAAGACACACCAGGAATCCCCCCGGTGCGTGAGCGCGACATTCACGATATCGTTCCATTCTCCCTCGAAATGAGTTTTGAGGTAAAGAGGTTCGTCGCCGTTGCGATGCTCAAACTTGCCGTGAATCAGGTAGCGCACCGCCTTCGTCGTGGAGGGCATTGCGGGGAGGAGCCTCGCTATCAGCGCAATGCGAGCATCAACCCCGCCAAGGGTCCCATGCCCCAGTAGAAGCGAGGCCACCACCGCCGTATCAAAAGCCGGCGCGTAAATGCCAGGCGGCCGTATGCCCGGTACGAACCAGACTACGAGGCCCGGGCAAGCCTCGTGCAGTGCCTTTTTGAGCGTGGTATCTCCGTCGCTGAAAAGCAACCCTTGGTCCGACATCCCCCTTATCTCTCGAGCTGACTTTGCCGATAACCGGCAGGCGACTTCAACCTCATAAATTTGAAAATCGTCCCAAAAGCCGGGGTTTGCTGCCGCAGGAACATTTGAATCTGAAAGCAGCTGAACCAGGTAGTTTCTGAGCTCGCGACTCGCATCAGACAAATCATGTCGAATTTTGGAGCAAAACCACGCAAATGCCTCGGCGCTCCATCGAGCTGGAGGTTCCGCGCTTGTCAACCGCGGGGGATTATTGACGACGAGTGCGAAGTCACCTTCCCAAGATGTTAGTAAATCCGCCATGAATCTCTCGACCTCCTCATATCGATACCCTCGTTGGGGAAGAACCAACATCCGTTTGCTTATGGGTAAAGATCTCCAAGTCCAACCTCCCTCGCCATAGGTTCGGGCGAAGTTGTGCCCCTGGCATATGTGTTGGCGGTAGCGATCGAACCACTCGCTCCTTTGAATACCTTCGACGATGTCGGCAACGCCCACTGTGCCGAGATTTTCCGCTTCGATTAATTTGGTCAAAGTCGGAATCAGCAACGGCAGCAACCCATCGGCAGACGTGGCTAGTTCTCGATTCCACGCGATCTTAATACCCTTCTCGTCGCCTTCATTCGCGTCCTGAAACCCGTCCGCAGCACCGAAAATTGCAGTGCGGTCATCATTCAGGAAAAAGTAACCGTGGAGAAAAATGTGGATGTCGAAAAGAACAGATTTCAGTTCACAGACTGGCTTGTGGTCATTTCCGACGGGGAGGAATACAGCCCAGAAGAGCCTGATGCACCCGTGCTCATGCTCCCGCGCCGGCGTAACCGTGATTGCGATTGAAGACTCCCACCTGGCTTTGTCGGGGCCGAGTTTAGGCGGTGTGACCGACAGGTCTGGGACCTTTGGCCATGACTTCTTGTGCTGCCATTCGCCCGCGACGATATCATTTTTCGGTCCATCGGTTTTATAGTACCGGACGCAAGGAGTGATCTGTTGGTTCGCCCGGTCATGAACGAACCGAATCCCTTTCTCGCCATCGTGGAAGCAAACAGAGCTGAGCCTCTTTAAGAAAACAAGGGATTCGCTAATTCTGGGTGCTTTGTGATCAAATGCCTTGGCAAGTGAATCGGGACATACATTCGAATCTCCTGGGAAGTCGTGCTCTCCTTCTCGAATCGCATAACCGTGCTCAATTAGATCCAAGCGCCGGAGAGGTATCCAGACAGCGAACCATCGGTCGAAGCCGGTGGTGGCATTGACAACCTTAGTCATTTTCGACCAGTCCTTGCTGCTGCGATCAATGTCCCAATCCTTGTAGTGGTGAGGGTGCCACGGACAGAAGAGTTCCCTTAGGCCCTCGTTGCCGTCGCTCTCAAGAAAGAAGTAGGCTTCACAGACGTGAAAAACCGCCTTCATCCCGAGACCAAAACGGCCGATACGATCGCTATCACTGGCCTTGCTGCCCATGCCCATCCTCATTAGCGCGTCCCGGTCGCTCTTTTTGAAGGGGCCGTCGTTCACCACGATGAGAGCCGGACCTTTCAGCAGTCGATTCTCGAATTGGGAAGATTCTCCGAAATACCATTGCACATGCAGACGCGAGGCATCAGGCGCGTCCTTGAAAGCGTCATCGGCGTTCTGGAGCAGCTCCTTCACGAAAGCGAAACCACTTTCATACCCGTCGAGTAGACGAATAATCGTGTTGATGTGTTCTAGCGGGTGGGTCTCAGGTGCGGCCATGGTTATAACTGGAAGTTTTATGTTGCCTTGCAGGAGAACGCTAACTAAAATCGGATACGGAGGACACTGTTCTGGTGGCCTGAGCGAGTTGTTTCAGCACCTCACGGCACGGGGAACGAATATGGAAGGCGTCCGGTTCCTTACGAATGACTGAAAAGAACCCAGCCTGAGTATAGAGCCACATACGTCAAATGAGAGGCGTTGAATGCCGACGTTGCCGGCAGGCGACCGAGCCAACGCTAGCGGTGGCAAGCACAAATGCGACGGCGACAGTGCCCGACAGCAGGGCCAAAACGCTCCAGAGGAGAGTGCTGGCTGACATGAGACCCAAGGGAGATGGCGTCATGAATGCCTTGACTGGGGCATGGCGTGTCACCCTACGAACGAGGCGCTGGTGGAAGGGACGTTTTCTATTCATGATTTGATGGCGTGGCTGTGAATCGACCGAGTCGCGTATCAAAGCTGACGGACGAGGGTGTCACGTCGCTCGGCGAGATCGCGAATCCGCGTCGCGGCATGGGCGTAGTCAGCCGGAAGATCGCCAGCCAGGAGTTCACACGCCCGCGCAAAGTCACCCAACTGCCGGGCGGCTTCGGCAGCCATGAGACGCTCGTTGGGACGGGTGAGATCTGAGATGGCGATGAGAGCCTCAAGATTGCCACGGTAGGCTTCCAGGTCCGCCTGCAACTGACCGTCGCTGCGCACGCTGTCATTCTGCTTCCACCAGAGCCATACACGCAGGTAGCGGATTTTCTCCGGATTGTCGGCAAGTCCGTTCTGAATGGCGTGGAAGAAATCATCCGCATCAGGATCATCGGCAAAAGGTATATCCTTCCACTCGGACGAAATGCCGCCCCACGCGGTGTCCTGGCCGATTTCCTCGCATTCATCCGTCCAAAAGAATTCGCCGGTGGGACGATGGACGCGCAGCCAAAGTTCATCTGGCTCCATGGGAGCTACACAACGCCCATCCGTCCAGTGGGTGGCACCAAAGTTGTTGGAGGAATCCAAGCTGGTGATCTGAGTCAGCGTGGTGCTGTTTGGGAGGCGCAGGATGAGATTGGGGCCGGGTGTCATTAGGTTGCAATTTGAGGGTTGGAACTCCTTGGAATCGGTGGATCACTCAGGCTTCTGCTCCTCCTCTCTGACGATGTCATTCATGGACTTGGCATCGTCTTCCATGGCCTGCGCATCCATGTTGCCACCGCTCTTCATGCGCATGGCGCGGACTTTGCGGGACATGGCGCTGCCGGTGGATTTGATGCCTTTAGGGCTGTAGCTGACGTTGCCACTGAGCGAGGCATCCATGTGCATGGCACCCCCGCTGGCGATGGCGTCCTGATTGGCAGCGAGGAAGAGAAACTCCCAGCCCTTCTGATCGCGGTACAGGCGGATGAGATCGCCAATGTGCTTGAGGGTGTATTCCTGAGAGGCGTTTTCTTCGCCATCGGTGAAGATGGCGAGGATGACTTTGCCGGGCTTGTCACCCTCTGGCAGAGCGCTGATGCGGCGGTCGGTCTCCTTGATGGTCCGGCCAATAGCATCGAGCAAGGCGGTGCTGCCACGTGGTGTGTAGGTGGTGGCGGTGAGCTGGGGCACGTCCTGAATGGGCGTGGCGGCCACAGGAACCTCGTAGGCGTCATCAAACTGGACGAGCGTGAGGCGGGCATCGCCGGGGACGTCGAGCTGGGACTTGATGAAGTCATTGAAGGCGGCGACGGCGGGCTCCTGCATGGGCTGCATGGAACCGGAGCGGTCGAGGATGTAGGCGATTTCGGTGAGGTGTGGATTCATAGATCCCGCAATCATGCCACAGGGGGGCGGACATTTGTGGGGGGCGGCTGCGAAATAATGAACTTTCTTTCTCCTGAGGGGATCGTGCCGGCGAGCACGAGGCCTCACCTGTGTCTGCCTGAAGAACGGCCGATGATGACAGGTGCCTGTTCCTGCGCCTGATCCGCCATCTCCTCCTGCAGGGCGGCGATGAACGCTTGATTGGCCTTGCGGATGGCCTCGGTGGCACCACCCGCCCCGGAGGTGTGGGGCGCTTTCGGAGGCTTGGGGGGCGGCCGGTCAGGAGACTGAAGACAGACAGTTTCCGCTCTGGCGAGTGCGCGTTTAAGCAGGTTGGTCGCATGCTGAACACGTTCGCGATTCCATTGCTGGAAAGCTCGGCGCTCTGCTGTCGGGATCTCGAGTTTCGGTATCCAGGTGCCGCCCAGATGTCGCTCCAGCCATGGCCTCAGTCGATGAGGAACCAGATGCCTGTGCTCGAAGTCGCCCACGGGAGCGTGGAACTGAGGTGCGGCGGCAACGTTGATTTCTTGCCCGATCCGGCTGCTGCAGAGGTTGTGCGACTCCTCCAGCGAAGGGCGCACCTGCGCATAGTGATCCCAGAGCGCTGAGAGGCGGGAGTCCGCGAGCAGCAGACCGGCGGGGTGGTCTCTGGAGTAGAATAGGGACAGGGTTTCCAGTGCCTCGGCGTATCGTCCCTGCCGTGTGGCAGCGCAGGCGACAATGCAGCATGCCTGGCCAAACAGCGTGAGGCGGGAGGACCGGAATCTTTGCTCCAACTGCAGGACGTCCTGATGGCGGCCCTGGTTCAGGAGATGCGTGATGGCGACCAGGTAGGAGCCAAAGGCAAACGAACGGTGGTCAAGCGCCCGCAGGGCGAGGCCGCACAGGGTTTCCGAGGGTGTGTGCAACTGGTCGAGGCAGGCGAGGCGCAGAGCCTCAAGGTCCGGCTCGGGGTGCATGCCGTCCGGTGCAACGAGCAAGAGTTTCTGAGCCTCGGAGGTGACTCCCAGTTCCAGCATGGCTTTGACCTGCTCAATCAGCGGCTTGGTGGCCGCGGAGGCGTGGCTGAAGTTTCCGAGATAGTACTTTGCGGGGTTCATGTGGAGTCAGGTGAGCCAGTCGTGATGGGTGAGAACGGGAATGCCGCGCTGCTGGCAGAGGCGGATGGTGTGGCCGGTGCCGCCGCCGGCGGGGCGGGATTCGTCGATTAAGAAGATGCCCAGCGTGGCTGGAGCGAGCCCGAGCGCCGGGCTGCAGAGGACCTTGAAGGCATCGCGCACGAGGTAAAGGGCTTTGCTGTAGGCGGGTGTGCCGGACTGGCCACGCAGGTAGAGATCGAAGAGGCGGCGGTTCTCCGGTGAGGCTTCTGTGCAGGCTTGAACGAGGTTTTCACGCTCGATTGGGGGAACGCTATCAAGCGGGATGCAGGACGCGGAAGCAGGACGCCGCGCCCAGCCCATGCCGCGAGTGGGAAGGAGAAGCTGCAATGTGGTTCCCGGCACTCTGGCCACGCCTTGTGCGAAGGCTTCGTCGGAACCTTCGGCATTTCCACTGCGAAAGACTGCCTGTGGCAGGGCTGAGGCGAGCCGATGCGCCAGATCGGTCAGATCCTGCATCCGACACGGCGGCACGCGGCGTGTGCCCTCCAACAGGACGATGGGGGAGGCGGAGCTTTGCAGGACGGAGAAGATGGCGGTCGGGATCATGGGGCGATGGACACACGATTGAGTTCGTCGCTTTATAGCAGGCGGGGTAGGACATTTGCGGGGTGACAGGGACAGGAATCCGTCATTAAATGCCACTCATGTCTGCCGCCGCCCGACGAGGTTCCGCCACACGATCCAAACGTTCAACCGAGACGGCCATCCGTGCCGGCGTGAGCCGCCCGGCAATGTGGCGGGTGATGGAGATCCACAAAATCATTCGCTCCAGCCGTTTTCCGAACTGCACCACGCTGGCAGAAGAGATCGAGGTGACGCCGAAGACAATCCAGCGTGACATCAGTTTCATGCGGGACCAACTCGGCCTGCCGCTGGAATATCACTCCATCAAACACGGCTATTTCTACACTCAGGAGGTACATGAATTCCCCATGCTACAGCTTTCGCGAAACGACCTCGTGGCGCTCTTCCTCGCCCGTCATGCCCTGGAGCCGCTGCGGGGCACGCGACTGGAGCGGATGCTCTCGGAGAGCTTTCAAAAGATCGCCGGGGCCTGTCCAGGGGAAGTGTCCATCGCCTGGAACGAGCTAGACGAGGCTTTCAGTGTGAAGGCGGCCGGCGTGTTGGCAGCGGATGTGACACTCTTTGGCGACCTGCTGGATACAGTGCGTGCGTGCCAGGAGGTGAGCTTTGATTATCACAAACTCACCGGTAGCAAGCCGGAGCGCCGCCGAGTGAGACCGCATCACGTGGGGCAGATCGAGCACGGGTGGTATTTGATCGCGTTTGATCCGGAGCGAGGGGCGATGCGGACCTTTGCCCTCCAGCGCATTTCAAACCTGGAGGTGAGCCGGACGAAGTTCACACGAGAGACCGACTTCAACTCCCTAGATCACTTCGGTGGTGGTTTCGGCGTTTGGAGCTATGCTGGCGATCAGAAGCGCAAATACGAGGTCCACATACACTTTGAGGGGTATGCGGCTCGTGTCGTGGCCGAGCGGCAATGGCACCCCACACAGGCCATTCGGAAGCTGAAGCCGGACGGAAGCGTGATCGAGTTTCAGGCGGACCTTTCAGGTCTGGAGGAGATCACCCGATGGGTGCTCAGTTGGGGCGGAAAGGCGAAGGTGTTAGGCCCAGCGGAGCTGAAGAAGCGGGTGGCGCTGGAGGTGGAGGGGATGAAGGCAAACTTTTGACACTAAACGGCCGGTTTCGTCTCCTCAGGACTGCTGAATGTGATGTTTGAAGCTCTGACGAATGTGACTGGGAAAGCGGTGAAATGCCCTCGGACGTGAGATTTATCACGTCCATGCTCGCGTACGCACGCAGCCGTATGTGAGTGTGTGACCCTTTCGGCGTCATTGAGAGGCCTTTCGTGCCGGTGCTTGGCTAGTCGACTTTGACGGCTTCAGCCCACGAATTAGCTTTTCCAGCCCACGCATGATCTGTCTCTTACCGCCCTTGAAGGCGTTTTGGGAACTGCGATTTTTCCCGGCATCGGTGCGTGGGCCGGTGGACTTGATCCACGGCATTCGCTGCCGAATGCGGTCGGATTGAAGACGGCGTTGTTCTTCACTCCACGGCATGACGTTGACGCACTGTTTTATTTTTTTCCGCCAAACGAACTAAGTTTGGACTCACATGGTCGATTGCCTTGACCGCTGGCGGGGAAGTGGCGTTGTCAGCCAAGTGAGCCGGTGACTGCAGGTTGTTGGTGACGACCTGCTGGTTGGCGATGTTGAACTGCTTGGCGAAAATCGCAGGCTTTTTCAAGATGGAGATGGTTTCAAGGGCTTTGGCAGACTGTGCCTGCGCCTTGAGAGCCAGCTTCATGATAATCTCAAAGTCAGGCTGACCCATCATGGCCATTCCGCGACGGAGAAGTTCGTTGAACAACATGTCGAGGATTTTGGCCTGGCACATGGCCATGCGCTCAGGCCCTTCCAGGTTGCCATTGTTGACGGCATCCGCGGCGCGGCGAAACTGATTCAAAAGCTTGCCAATATCCATGCTGCCATCATCAAAGGCGGAGATAACGCTGAGGGCAGATTGGAATTCAGGGAGAGTGACAGCGCTCTGAATTAACGATGAGGTCTCGTCCTTCGATTCTTCGAGTGGAGTTTCGTCGGCTTCGTTGAGTCGAGGAAGTTGCGGATTTATGGGTGGCAGCAAGGATTGCATGGTGTTGAAAAAGATTCTCCCGAGTCAAGCGTCTCGATTGATTGCGTATAAAAGTCAGCCTGAATACGGGGGCCAGGTGCATTCGACGATGCCGCCACCTGTGCGTTTGCAGCGGGAGATGATCGAGGCTCCCAGGCACGCATCTATTGCATCGAGTTTGAGGTTGGCGATGATGACCGTGGGCCGGAGCGCGTCGTAACGCTTGTCGATGAGATTGGTGAGAATGGTCTGCTCCCACTCGCTTTCCTTTCGATCCTGCGCCTCGTCGATGACGAGAAAATTGGAATCGCGATATTTGGCCAGAACTTCATGCTCCTTGGTTTTAGAATTCTCGTGATAAGTGCGGCGCAATTCGGCAAAGAGATCGAACGCCTTGACGTAGCGACCGTAGCCGAGCATCCCGGCCCACCAAGTAGCCATGACAGTCTTGCCCGTCCAGCGGTCGCCCAAGACCACGAGAATGGCCCCCTGACCCGGTTTACGGATCAGCGGCAGAATCTCCTTCGCCTTGGCCAGTGCCGGGCCGCGCATTGTTTGGGTGTCGCGAATCGCGCGCGGAGGGAAGGTTTTGTCGAACCGGAGGGAACTGCGAGTAGTCGCGATGAGTTTCGCCTGCTCTTTCTCGGTACAGGCATCACAGAGTGGCGTCAGGAAGCCGACGAAAGCAGCGCCGCAATTTGTGCATGTTTTCTCGCTCGCACCGAGCAGGATTGCTTTGGATTTTTCGGGGGTGGAGAGCATATCGGAGACTGCATTCATAAGCGTGGAAGGTCTTTGGCGGTGATGGCGGCAGGTGGCTCGCGATCGGCGCGTTTCGCGGCTGCCGCACCATTGGGCCGCGAAAACTCATTTTTTTGGTAGTGGGTGGCAAAGATTCGAAGATCGGCCTTCCAGTCGGCAATGGGGAGATCCAATCCTCCCTTGACGGTGACCCAGCCGACGGCTTCACGGGCATCGTGCCACTGGCTGACGACGTGCATGGGGATAGCGATGCCCGTAGAATTTCCCTTGGAATAGCTGACCGCATACGCTCTGGCTTCAGCCAGATCACAATGCCCCCTCGCGCCTGTCGGTTGTTGTTGTTGTTGATTGGGGTGGGTGGTGGGAGGTGGGCAGCCTTCAAGCACTGCTTGGGGGTTGCTTGGAGCACTGCTTGGAGCACTGCTTGGAGCACTGCTTGGAGCACTGCTTGGAGCACTGCTTGGGGCACTGCTTGGGGCACTGCTTGGGGCACTGCTTGGAGCACTGCTTGGAGCACTGCTTGGAGCACTGCTTGGAGCACTGCTTGGAGCACTGCTTGGAGCACTGCTTGGGGCACTGCTTGGGGCACTGCTTGGGGCACTGCTTGGGGCACTGCTTGGGGCACTGCTTGGGGCACTGCTTGGAGCACTGCTTGGGGGCTTCTTATTGCCATAGCGCGCCGCGAGCATCTTTGTGCTTTTGGACTTGGAATTTGCGATGCGTGCGCGTTGCTCAGCACGAATCTGCTCCAGTCTGGCATTTCGCCGAAGACCGTCCCCACCCAGAGGGAATTTGGCGAGGACTTCAGGGCTAACTTTGGTTCCCGCCAGACGTTTGAGGGGAGGCTCTTCACCGGGGAGTCCATCACGCAGCCAAGAATGACACAGTAAAGTTAAATAGACTGCCTGATCCGTTTTGGGCATTGCAGCAACGCCGGCGAGCCAGCGTTCCGGGTAGAAATCAAAGGCGGGTGCGTCCTTCACGTCTGAGTTCCTCCTTTGCGAGCGAGGGCTTTCTTCATTTTTTCACGGATCTCACGACGCTGTTGCTTGCGCTCGGCCCGGGAGATCACATTCTGAAGTTCATCTTTAAGCTGCTCTAGGGTTGCTCCCAGCTCGCATGCATGTCCGAGATCCTTGTTTGTGGCCGGTGTGACTTCGTTCAGCAGGGCGATGCCTGCGTTTACCAAACTCACACACTTCATGGCCGATTGGTGGTTTTGTGTCATGGCAGTTTCGTTTTGCGGCTCCGTCCAGTCCGTGCGAGAAACCCGTGATAAGATTGGGCTGTTACGGGATGGCCTGGAACGGCATGTTTCTAGGTTGCAGTTTTGCTCGGTGGAGGTGTCGGCGAGCCAATCTCGCGGAAGACAAGGCGCATGTGGTTCATGTTGTGCACCGTGATCTTGAAGCCGAGTTCGCGGCTGGCGCGCTCAGCCAGGAGACGGGAAGGTTCTCCAATCCAGGTAGGCTGATTGGTCAGGAGCCACTTATAGAGCGTGTAGGCTTTGAGTGCAGTCAGGCGGTTGATGGGAGCGGGGTTCGTGGGCATGATTGTTGCAGGAATTGGGTTCGTCTGAACGAGTGAAGATTGAGGCCAGCAGGCTGATGACCTCGGAGCGCTGGAAGCGAAGTTGTTTCACTTCCATGCGCATGAAATGGCCTGTCTAGTCTAGGCTCTGCGGCTGATGGAAAGCTGGGGTGGCCTTTTTCATGTCTATACTCGTATTAGTTAGGGGTACCGGACAAGACCTCGCGGACGACAAGGCGCATGTTTTTCACGTTGTGAACCGTGATCTTGATGCCGAGTTCGCGGCTGGCGCGCTCAGCCAGAAGGCGGGAAGGTTCTCCAACCCAGGTGGCATGATTGGTCAGGAGCCACTTATAAAGCGCGGAAGCGTCGTTAAAATTCAGGCGGTTGATGGGGGCGGTGTTCGTGGGTGTTGTATGCATAACGGTAAGATGCTGTTTTGGGGGTGTTTGACGGAGTTTTGAGAGGACGGGGCTTGGACATGCTATTCATGGGCGACATCGGCCGATTCTTAGGTGGGCGAGCTTTTCTGCTCGCCTCCCGAGGCACGGGATTCCAGAAAGGCCTTCAGGGAATCGAAGGACACCAGGCGGGTTCCTTTCGTCTGGCCGCGCTCCTTGAGGGAAACAGACTTCACCAGCCCACGGTTGAGCAGGTCGTAGAGCTTCGGCTTGCTGATGCGGCAGTATGCGCAGGCTTCCGAGACGCGGAGCCAGTCTTGGGGGAGTGGAGCACCTCCCCCCTGGGGGGCGCGTGGGTCGAATTGATCTAGTGGTTTCAAGTGGGCCATGATTTTGGCCAACCAACCTCCAAGAAGTCCCTCAAGTCATTGTAGCTTCATTCTGGAGTCCCCTACCCAGAAAAAATTATCGCTTTTCATTCTTCCGGTACCTTCTGATGTCATCAAATCGCCGCTGAAAATCCTTTCTGGCAATCTTATGGCCTCTGAATTTCAATTCGTCATCGCGCCCATCGGAGCCGGATGACTTTTTTATAACCACACCAAGGTGAGCCTGAAGTTCCTTGCTGTTAGGACGCCTCCCATGTTTTCTTTCGAATTCGTCGCAGCCCTCCTCCATCGTCCTACGCTCGCGTGACATTGGAGTTCCGATCATCCTAGCCCCCTGGCGGTTTTCAGCCAATGTTTGAGGATCTCTGTCCCGTTCAAGGTAGGCATGAGCCTTGCCGGCTTCGAAAACTTGACTCATTAAATGACACCAATTGGCGAGAGCTGTAGGAGAGAGCTTTTTCTCATGTGACTCCAGCTCTTTGAGAACGTTCTCACAAGCATTCAACAACGATTCTGCCGAATTATTTCGTTGAGGATGCTTGGGGCGAGGAGCGCTTTTTAAGGCTTTCATCAACTTTCGATATTCCTCGATCGAAAGCGGATTCTTTTGGTAGTCGCAAACGACACTCGCTGGCAGCTGCAGTGGCTCGACGTAGGGCTTTGCAAACCGGATTGCACCCCAGATTTTTTCTTTGAACTCATGAATCAACTGCTCGTTCGGAATATAGCCACTCGACATTGGCCGGATGCGATCAATCCGAAACTGCTTGTGCGCGAGATACCAAAGCAAGGGATCCGCCACCCATCCACCGCCATTGGTCTGCATCAGGATCGGCACCGCATTTGTCGCAAAGTCTTTCAGAGGTCTGTTTCTACGTCGCTCCGTAAGCAGTCTGCCCTCTTTCTCCCAGGCGGCACCTCGATCCAGCAGGAAGTCCTGTGATCTGGTTTTGAGTACACTTTCGCGCTCATCAACCACGAGCTTCCAATCCGCTGGAGATAGCTGCTCAGGGAAAATCGACTCAATTGAATCCTCGTCAATGGCAGCCTTTCTCAAGGCGATGAGTTGTTTTTCGCTGAGGGCCATGGCAATGGTTTATTTGAAAAGTGAAGGCAGGGAGTCGAGAGCTTTGCGTTTCGTTTTCGACTCAATGTGAGTGTAGTGCGTATTCATCTCGGCTGAGTCATGCCCGATGATGTCTTGCACCACCGCTGGGGATATACCGGCATTTTTAAGCAGGCTGGTGGCGGTGTGGCGCAGGGAGTGGAAGGAAAGTTCACTGGTGGCGCGGGTCGAGGCGCGTCCTTTGCCAGAGGATTTCCCATGTCCGCGCCTGTCGGAAACTCCCGCGGAAATGAGCAAGTCGCCGAACTGGCGGGAGACCATGGGGGAGTTCCCGCTTTGGAATGCCTTGGCGGCTTTCGGGTGCAGATGGGCATTCGGTTGATCTCCAGCCGGGAGCTTTTCGATGTGCTCCATGAGAGGCGCGCAGATCGGAATGCGGACCATTCGCCCTGTCTTGGCGGTGCGGAGATGAATCTCGCCGGCTTGGAGATCAATGTTGGCCCATGAAAGCACGGACAGGTCCCCCAACCTCTGACCCGTGTAGAATCCGAAGAGGATAAGAGACCTCCATTCGTCGTTCGCGACCTTGAGGACCCCTTTTAGTTCCTCGATAGCGAAGGGGCGTCGGCCTTCTGCCGAGGCCACTTTCAGTCTCGGACAATCCTTTGCAGGGTTCTCAGCAATGAATTTATCGCGCCGGGCATCTTCAAAGACCACGCGAAGCTGCTTGATGAACTTGTTGCAGGTGGCTGCGGAAACCCGGCAGGCCTGTTCATCACGGAACGCGATAAACTGGCGCGTATCCAGGTCAGCAAGCGGGCGTTTCGCCTTTTCGCCAAGCCAGCGTAAAAAGACGCCGCAGGTGGCGCTGTAGGACACCAAGCTGCCGGGAGCGATCTCCCCCTTTCGGCGCTCTAGCCAGCGCTCGACAAAATCAGCCACCGAGGCATCCGGAAGCTCCTCTTGATGGGCGGCGCGATAAATGTCCGCGATTACTCGATGTGCCTGCCGGGCCTTGGTTCTTTCCTTCGACAATCTCTCCCATTCGTCGGCTTTGGATTGGGCCGCCTTCCTCAGCTTCTCTTTGGTCGAACGCTGAACCCGCCGACCATCCGGCATGGTGATACATGCGAACCAGAAGGGAGATCGTTCTTTCCTGCGGAGTGATGCCATGACCTTGGTTTAGTGACAACACTAATGGCAACATCATTGATGTAAATCAAGGTCAAAGAGGTCATTGAAGTATGTATTTCACTGGGAAGAGGCGTTTCAGAGAAGCCCGGATTAGTTCCGAGGGTTCGAATCCCTCCCTGTCCGCCACTTGCATGATGAACGGCTAAGAGCCTGTCCGGCAAAAAGCATGAGCTGCTATAAATGGGTGAGAGCCCTGAGGTTGAGATTGATCATGGCAAGATAGACCAAGGACTCGTGATGACGCGGGTTGCGTTCATGATCGCGGTTGAGCCTGCGGCATTT